>PMDG01000002.1 GCA_003154375.1 Candidatus Peregrinibacteria bacterium | reverse complement strand
CGACCGAGGGTGCGATGTCGGTCACCGCATAGGCATGGATGTTGGAGGTGCCCGCATCCGGGAAATTGTGGCTGTCCTTGAGATAGATCTTAAAGAGGGCCGCGGGATTATGGGCCGTCGGGATCGAAACCAGGGTGTTGACGTTGTCCTGGGCGGTGGTGCCCGTGGCGACTCCGGAACCGGAGTGGATGAGAGAGCCGCCCGTGCAGTAAATGCCTCCTGTGCCCAAAGGATCGAATCCGGTCGTGTTTCCATCGCAGATGTAATAGCTGATGGTGTCTGGTGTGGTGTCGCTGTCTGGATCGGTGACCCCGATCTGGAAGAACACTTGTCCCCCAGTCCCATTCCCGGGATCCACGCTGGCGTTGGAGCCATAGCTTGGGCCGGCGGTGATAGTGCCGATCACGGGCCGGTGGTTCACGTTGAAGGGCGAGTCGGCGTTGCTCACGGCGGAGCAGTTGTTCGAGGTGCCGTTCCCGTCACACGCGAAGGCGTACCAGGCGTTGGACTCCGCATCGCCAGCCAGCGCCGTGTAGGTGATGGGGGTGATCGGGCTCCCGCTGACGGTGGAGGCGCTTATGCCCCATGCGTCGCCGTCGCACGTGGGGGCCGAGCCGGAATGCGGGGTGATGGCGTTGGTCTTGCAGATCGCCACGTAGTAGTTGTCCGCGTTCGGGTCGCTGGCCGTGGCCGTGAAGGCCACAGTGCTGCCCATGTTTGTGGGGTTGGTTCCGGTCGACCCGCTATCTGTAGGGCCAGCCGTGAATTGGGGCGGGGCGTTGTTGACACCGAGAGTTGTGCCTATGCCCACAAATTGGGACCCCTCGCCCCCGGTGCCGTCGAAGCCGGGAACGGTGTAGGTGAGGGTGTTGTTGGCGCAAGTCGGGTTCGAGCAGTAGCTGGTGCAGGAGCCCGTCCCCCCGGCGCCAGAACCGACCAGCGCGCCGACCGATTTGAGGTTGCCCAGGGAGGTCACGGGGACGGCCGAATGGTAGATCTTCCAGTGCGCGCAGCTGGAGACTTTCACCTTCACGGTCGCCGTGGCGTTGAGGCTGGAGTCCAGATGCGCCTTGTCCACGCTCACAAATCCCGCCCCGAGGGCCACGTACTGGTCCAAATTCTGGCCGCTGGCCTTGATTGGGTTGGTCCACTGGACGCTGGCCTGGGAGGTCGCCAATTTGAGGCTGGTCACGGAATCCATGTTCGAGATTGCCGCCAGATTGGTCGAGCCCAGGGGAATGGAGAAGGAGGATTTTGCGCACTTCCCGTTCACGCACGTCCATGAGGCCTCGATGAGGCACGAGGAGGTGCAGCCGTCGCCTGAGACCACATTCCCGTCGTCGCACGTCTCCCCGTTGCCGGACTGGACCGTGCCGTCCCCGCAATAGGTGCCAGTCAGGTTCAGGACAGAAGTGCATGTCGAATTGCAACCTGTGCAGGTGGCCGATCCGTAGGAACACGAGGTCTCGTTGACCAGATTCCCGTCATCGCAGGCCTCGCCGGATTCCGTGACACCGTTGCCGCAGACTGCGGCAGGCTGGTAGATCGTTCCCGCGCCACCCGTGCCTTGAGGAGTGGTGAGGTAGCCTTGGAAGATCGTGATCTCGTTGAGGGTGGGGCCAAATCCGGATTGATAGGTGAGGCCATATGTGACATATCGGTAAGTGCCTCCCACCGCCGTTTCGATGGAATCGTAGGCGCTTCCAATGGTGCAGTGCGTGTATCCGTCTCCGCAGGTGTTGGGGGTCATTTGGGTCCATGTCGAATTGTCTGTGGATACGGAAATAGCGTATCTAGAAAAACCGTCCGCGCGCGTATAGGGATAGGTGATGATCTTGGAAATGTAGATGGATGAAGGAAAGGCGATGCTGATGGTCGCGGCGCCATGAGCATTCCCTAACCAATATTCCCCCGCAAGGGTTCCCGCTGTGTTTCCAAACAGGTACTTGAGGCCATAGGCGCTGTTGGCGTAGGTGGTCATGGACGAGGACGCCGTGATGCCGTTAACCGTGTAAGTGTTTGGGCTGCTGCCACCCACACCCCCCGTTCCGCCGGAAAGGTCTAGCTGGACGGAATAAATGCCCGTGTTGTCGGTGCCGCCATTCACCTGCTTGGTCAGGGATGAGGTGTTATAAGAAGAGTAGATCGCGATACGGCCGCCTCCGCCTCCGCCTCCTTGCCTGCTGTTGTTTCCGCCATTGGCGCTCAGGGTCCCGGCGCCAGTCAGCGTGACGGTCTGGATCCAGATGGATCCGCCAGATCCGCAGCCTGAGGTTGTGGAAACGCAGTTGGTTCCATTCGCGCTAATGGTTCCAGTGATGTTCGTGGTCCCGGTGGCTACCAGTTTTATGGCGCCTCCGCCGGCGCCTCCAGCAGCTCCTGAACCCATATCAGTGGGCGATGTGTTGGATCCATAGGTTCCTCCGCCAAATCCTCCGGTGGAGCCGCCCACGCCTCCATATCCGCCTCCACGAGTGCCAGTTCCAACCCCTGTGCCAGCCCCTGCTATGTAGCCCAAGCCATCGGCATTGATGGAACCGGCCACAGTGATGTTGCCCGACGAGAGAATGATTTGCCCATTCCCCACATTGCTCGCCGCTGTCACGGTCACCCCCGAGTTGATCGTCAGCGTCCCAGTGAAGGTATAAGTGCCCGCGTCAAACTGGCAATTGGAAGCAATGGTCACGTTGTTGCCCGAAGTCGGGCAGGTGGTTGAGGCGTGGGCAGGATTCGCATGGAGGAAAAATAGGCCAGCCCCGAAAGCGCAGGCCGAAAGTGAAAGCAATGCAAATTTAAAAAGGGGTTTATTGCACATAGTGCGTGGTTTGTTTTATTAAATGCAAATATATTTTATTATCGCCTTGAACCAAATATTCTATTTTTTGGCCCCATTTTTTCAGTATCCGTTTCAGATCCGATTCACGTTTCCGAGTACTTCTAGTTTGTGCATCACCATTTTTTTCACCTCTTCCCGCGCTGGCGCCAGATATTTGCGCGGGTCAAAATCCTCGGGATGCTCGGCGAAATGTTTCCGCAGGGCCGCCGTCATGGCCAGTCGCAAATCGGTATCGGTGTTCACCTTGCAGATGCCCAGTTTCGAGGCCTGACTCAACAGCTCCTCGGTCACACCACGCGCGCCAGGCAGCTTGCCTCCAAACTTGTTGCACATTTGCACATATTCGGGGATTACAGACGAGGCGCCATGCAAAACGAGGGGGTAGCCTTTTAATCTCTTCGCGATCTCTTTCAGGCGTTCCAGATCCAAATAGGGTTCACCCTTGAATTTGTAGGCCCCGTGGCTTGTTCCAATGGCCACGGCAAGCGAGTCACAACCCGTGCGCTCCACAAATTCCACGGCCTGGTTCGGATCGGTATAAAGCCCGTTTCCGATCTTTCCGCCGGATTCCCCTTCGTCGAACTGCGAGCCGACCAATTGTCCCAGCTCTGCTTCTACCACCACGCCATGTTTATGGGCGTAATCCACCACTTTTTTGGTGATTGCGATGTTGTCCTCGAACTTGTCATGCGAGGCATCGATCATCACCGAGGTGTAACCGCCGTCCACGGCCGCTTTGCAAAGATTGAAATCCGGTCCATGGTCCAAATGCATGACGATCGGGACCTCGGGATGTTCCTCCACTGCCGCCTCGATCAGTTTGGTCAGATAAAGTGGGTTTGCGTATTCTCGCGCACCCTTGCTGATCTGCAAAATGACAGGCGCCTTTTTCTCGGCCGCCGCGGCCACAATGGCCTGCACCAGCTCCATGTTATTCACATTAAAAGCCCCGATGGCGTATTTGCCTTTCAGGGCTTTTTTGAACATATCTTTTGTATCGACAAGCGACATAGTTTTTTTGTTATTTATTTTTTATTTGTCATCCTGAGAGTAGCGGAGCGGAACGAAGGATCTCCCAATTACTTCGTTACCAACCGACCTTCAACTATTTTTTCTCCTCCAGCGGCAACGTTGCCTGAGGAGCTTCTGGAGCCTTTGGCGCCTCGGGTGCTTTCGGAGCCACTGGAGCCTCGGGCTTTTTGTCAAAGCTGACTTTCACGTTTTCACGTTCGGCTTCGTCTTGGAGCTCGAAGAATTCAAGTGCCGTGAATTTGAAAATGTCAGCCACCAGCTTCGAGGGGAATTGCTCGATCATGGTGTTGAAGTCGCGCACCACGCTATTGTGGAATCGGCGTGCGGATTGGATCTTGTCCTCGGTGTCCACCAGCTCATTTTGAAGTTGCATGAAGTTCTCGTTGGCCTTTAGGTCGGGGTAGTTCTCAGCCACCGCGAACATCGATTTGAGGGCGTTGTTCAAAGCGTTTTCGGCTGCCCCCTGCTCCTTCACGTTGGTCGCGTTGATGGCCTTGGAGCGAGCCTCGGTTACTTTAAGCAGCACATCTTCCTCATGAGTGGCGTATCCCTTCACCGTTTCCACGATGTTTGGGATCAGGTTGTAGCGGCGTTTCAGTTGAACGTCGATATCCGACCATGCCTCTTTGGCTTGGTTGCGGAGCTTGATCATGTTGTTGTAGGCCCACACGAAATACCCCACGGCCACGATGAGGATGACAAGAAGGAGAACCATAGTTTTTTTGTTAGAGGTTACGCGAAAAACGGAATCATTTTACCAAAAATCCCTCTCGGATCAAAGGAGAAATAAATTCCGAATCGTGGGCCGAATGGTTGGCCGAATCGTGGCGTCTTTCGGTTTGGTTCAACAATACGGCCCACAATGCGGTCCACCCCTGAAACATGTTCAGGGCGGCCCACAATTCGTGAGTTCATCTAAACTGTTGCGAGCTCGTCTGCCTGATCTTGTTGAGTCGAAGATTTTTCACCTGCTCCAGTATTCCGTCTTTCAGTTTCACGGTCGGCTTGTAGCCCAGAACTTTCTGGATCTTGCCGATATCGGCGTGCTGGCCAATCACATAATTTTCCTTCACCGGGTTTTCGATATGCTTGGGTTTGATGTGTTTGCCGAAAGCCTTGTTCAGCGCATCCACCACCTCGTTAATCTTGGTGGCGTGCCCAGTGCCGATGTTAAATACGTCCGCCCCCAGTTTTTCCTTGTGTCCGATGGCCAACGTCAGCCCTTGCACCACATCCCGCACATTGGTGAAATCCCTAAACTGGTTGCCATCGCCGTAGATCACGGGAACCAAGTCGCGACCGATGTCCCAGCAGAACTGGGAGATCAAATTGGCGTAAATGCCTTTCGCCTCCTCGTTCGGGCCGTACACGCTCATGAAACGGAACCCCAGGATGTCCATTTCGGGGTAAACCTTGTTGTAGCATTTGGCGCAATACTCGTAGGTCCGCTTGGTCACCGCATAATGGTTTATGGGGGTCACCTCCTGCGTTTCCACCAACGGGAGCGGATTGTTTCCGTACAGTGATGACGTTGAGGCGTACAGCATCTTTTTTGCGCCGTTTTTCCGTGCCCATTCGAGCACGGTCACGAACGATTGGATCGAGTTCACATAGCCTTGAATAAACCCCTCGCCCATGAACATCGGCGCGCTCGAAGTCCCGGCCAGATGAATCACATAATCCACTTTGCCGACCCTGTTCAGATCCTCCATTTTGCAGGCATCGCCCTTGATGAATTTCACGTCCTTGTCCAAATTGTCCGGATCGCCCAAAAACAGATTGTCCAAGGCCGTCACATCGAACTTTTTCTTGTTGATGTTACAGAAATTGGAGCCGATGAATCCGGCACCGCCCGTGACCAAAATGCGTTCCATAATCAAAAGGTTAATGACAAATATTGTCTATTTTTTAGCTTTGCCCAGTTCACAACTTTCGCTCAGCGCGGGCTGGACCGCATCGCTATTTGAACATCGAGGGTTCTTGAGGACACAGATGCGTGAGTGTGTCAGGGTCTTGGTATCGCAAGGATAAAATTGGGTGCAATCCCAATCGTTTGCGGTGCAGGTGGGCCATGGGGAGTAGGTGGCACTCACGGTCGCAGGGGTTTTGAGCGTAATTTCAGTCGATATTTCCGAAGGGGTGTCATAGCCTGCCATGGGCTTGAAGACGACTCGGTAATTGCCAATGGCCAAATGAATGGGCTTCGCGCTGGTCCATTCCGAAATGGCCACGGTGCCGGTTCCAGCATCTCGGATCTCGAATCGCGCCTGGTCTGGTTTGGCGATCACAGTCAGGGTTCCAGTCAAGACAGCCTCGGGCACTGTGTTTCCAGTGGATGAATTGTCGTTTTGCCCCGAAAGGGAGTAGTTGTTGGCATCGGTCAGGTTGCCTGTGAGCGCGCGCATGAATTGGCCGAAATTCACGGTTCGGCTTAAAACCAATCCAGCCGTGACGAAAAGGGCAATCACCAAAAGGATGAGCGGGCCATTCACATTTTTTTTGAGCGGATTTGGCATGGTTTTGGATGGGTTGTGTCTAAGCCGTATTTTCGAACCCAACATAGCACAATTTTTTGTTTTTCGCACTTGGGTCGGATGAATCATTCACACAAAAAAGACAGCCCGAGGCTTGGGCTGCCTTTTTTGTTATTCCCGCAGACAGATGAGAGTCTAGGGTATGTTTTTTATCGGCTATTTGGCCGCTCGCGCTGGTTGGCAAGAGGAGTTGTCCACACAGCTGAATTTGAAGGCTGGTTCGTTATCGCAGAACATGGGCACTTGGCATTCATATTTGCCATTGGCGTCGGGTCCGATCAGGGCCTTATGTGTGCCGCATTCCGTGCGATCTTTGCTGCCTTGGCAGACGGGATGATAATCACCTGTGATGGGACTGTTGTTTGCCGTTGCCCAAATTTCGGTCTTTATGGCCTCAGGGGTGGTGTATCCATCCACATCGCCGAACACAATTTTGTAGGTTGTGCCCGTGCCCGATTGAACGTAGGCCGGATCAACGCCTGCAGGAATTGGAAGGGCGGGAAGGGCAGGCCCTTTCATAATGGTGCCATCGGTTGCGTAGAGGGTGTAAGAGCCATATTTCTGGTTGGTGGTTATGGTCAGATTGCCAGTGGTGGTGGGAATGGTCAGGCAGGAGTTATCCACACAGCTGAAGGTTTGGCCGGAGTCGCAGGACGTAGGAGTCTGGCAACTAAATTTGCCATTGGCATCAGGACCGATCAGGGCCTGAGTCGTATTGCATTTTCCAGTAGGCCTACCGGTCGTTGCGCAGGCCTTCTGCGCCGCCTCATCCATTTTGGCCGTGCAGCGATCTGCGATGTTTACTAGGCAGTCGCGAACATAATTGCCCGTGACGGGGCTGTTGTTTGCATTGGCCCATATTTCGGTGGATACGACCGCTGGGGTGACAAATCCATCCACATCGTGGAACGCAATTTTATAGGTTGCCCCTGTGCCTGATTTAACATAGGCAGGGTCGTGGTTTGGTGTATCCGCGGGGATCGGAGGTGCAGGAAGGATAAAGGATTTAGGTGAAAGCCCGCTTCCGTTCCCCAGCGAGTTGGAGTTGGAGGCGTCGTTCGCGGAATAGATGTCATAGGAGCCGTCATATTTCGTGTTGGTGCTGACGGTCAAGGTGCCGGTGGTGGCGGGTGTGACGATTTTGATGTTAGGTAGGACGTTATCAATCAGCTTTGCGACAGCAATTTTCGGCTTTGCAATTTGGTGGGCAGTCAGGTCGCCGGTCAAATTGCCTCCGGATCCCAAGTATCCCGCGCGGCCCAACAGCAGGGCGGCAACGGCGAACAGGGCGATGATCAAGGCGGTCAGAAAGCCGGTCTTGTGATTGAGGAAATAGGATTTGTTCATAGGGTTGTTTGGGTTAATAATTGGATAAGTTGTTGGGTCAGCATTCGGGCTGCCTTTTTGAATTCGAGAAATGCGTTGCTAATTCCCTATTTTTTAAGGGGTCTAATCGTGGGTTCGTCAGTGACTGGTGCTGGCATGGGCGGTTCCGGTTCGGGTGAAATCCCAATGGTTTTTTTGATCAAGGGTTCATCGCCAATCGGTTTGGCGCTGGGCGGTTCCGGTTCCGGAGAAACCCTGATAAAAGTAGCTTTTTTCAAACCAATCAGGTTGCCAGTCAGTTTGGTCATCGAGTCTCCCAGCAGGCCGGCATGGCCCAAAAGTAGGGCTGCCACGGCGAACAGGGCAATTACAAGGCCGACCAGAAAGCCATTTTTGTTCTTGAGGAAGAATGATTTGTTCATGGGTTGGTTTAAGCTAATAAGCGTGTTATGGAATTGGGATTTTGAAAGCTCAAAAGGTGGTCAGCGGCAAGCTGATGGGGGTCGGAATCGTGACCGTGCCCGAGGACAAGACGACTCCTGCCTCATTGAGGTCAGTTGTTACATTAAGTCCAGTTTGCTGAGATCCAGCCACAAACGCCTCGAGATGATACTCTTGGGGATTGCTGGGCTGGAGCATTTCCCCATTTAGGGTGAATGAGGGGGTGGTGGGGGTGTCGGAATCGGCCAAAAAAGTCGCGCCCCTATAAAGCTTATATTGGCTCAGGGTCAAGGTTGGGTCAGAACTCACTTGGAAGGTGAGATTTTTTAGTCCAGTGCTGGAATTGGTCGTTGAAAGGAGGAATCCAAGTAGTTTATTGGTGCCATTTAAACCCAACTCCCGAGAGTATCCTGGGCTTTGAGACACCTCGACTTTTGCTACACTTTTCCCGACAACCGTCATGGTGTTGATGGAGTTGGAGTTGCTGATGGTCGGGCTGTTGATCGAGGTCGCCGAGGAAAAGCCAACCGCATCGAAGCTGGCTGCGCTGTTCCCGACGTCTTGCAGCCCTAGGCGGAAGCCATCGCCACTGTTGGCAAAATCGTTAACATCCGCATAGATTTCCAAATACTTATTTTGTCCAGCCGGGACATAGAAGCCCAGGTCGGAGAAAGGATCTTTGCCAGAAAACAAGTTGCCTATCTTGGTTTGTGTCACCCCATTGACATCGGTGTATTTTAGAGTGACTTGGCTTACTGCGGTTGAGGTAGTAGCGGCACTATTGGGATCGAACGATCCAGCCACTTTGCCCATATCCACAACCGTCAGTTTGTTGATGGTGAATCCCTCACGCAATGCGGAAAATCGGTATTTGGACGCCAATTGCATTTTGGTGCCTGCATCGACGGTCATGGCATCGGGGTTTCCCTCCGATGAAATATCCAGACCCCCAGAAGTCAGAACCGTGATCAGCGGGTTATGATCGGCAGATCCGTTCAGGGTCGCACCAGTGGCAATAACGGTGTTTGCATTCACGTCTTCTGCAACGATATCGAGAGTCGGAACCAAATCCATGGCCAGATAGGTCGAGGTACCCATGGTGTTGAGCAACTTAGCCTTGACCGTGAAGACCTTGGTGGAACCCTTGGCAACCTTGTCGTTCAGGTTGTCGAAGAGAACTCTGTAGAAGTCTTTTCCGGCGGTGTAAACCCCGTCTCCATTCATGTCCACGAGGGTCAGGGAGCGAGGGCCATCGACCACATCGTTTCCATCATAAAGGGTTACACTGGAAACGAGAGTGTTGCCAGCAACGTTTCCTTGTGCATTGGTCCAGTTACCAATACCGGCAACAGCGCCAGCCCAACCTGTACCTACGCCGCCCATGACTGTATTGTCCACGCCATACACGCGAACAGCCATCTTCTTGATCGTAATATCACCCGCATCGCCAGCGGTTAAAGCCATGCCGAGAGCTGGAACATTGTCATCGCCTTTAACGTAAGTCGAGTTGACGGGTATGGAAGCGCGAACAGCGGCCAAACTGTTGGCAGCCGTGGTCATCATCTTGCCTTGGAGGGCTGTGGCACCGGCTCCAATGATGTTGGCGGTGGTCACATACGCATTGGCGGCCATGTCCTTCACGTAGCTCATGGCACCGGTATTGGAAAGGCGAATGCTGGCAAACAGGTTGTAGCCGGCAGGCAGGTTGGCATCGGTATCCACAAGGATACCCAAGTGGCGGGTCTGGCCACCAACTAGCTCGAAGTCTTCAGTCATATCCTTGTAGTAGTAGTCGGATGTGGTGGCGTAATTCGGAACGCCATAGCCGACACCACCGTTTTTGGTTGTGGCGAAAGCGGCAGTGATCAAGGGGCCCTGCACGGTGGAACCGCTATCCAAATCAAGAATTTTGACATTCCTGATCAGGGTGTAGGGGTCGATTTCCTGAACGGTTCCAGAGGTGATGACCGGCATGGTGTTGGTCGTCAGATTGGTGGAAATGAACGTATTGCCAGCCGCGCAGTTTCCTGCGGCACCCGTGCCGTTCGTATGATCTTTCACGATGGCATACACCATGCCCACAGCCGTCGGGATGGAGATGCTGTCACCCACTTTAAGGCCAGCGGGGTTTCCAGCGCCACCTGCCAAGCAGAACGTGGCGACAGTGTTGATGGTCCCACCTGCGACTCCTGCTAGGGTAGGCGTGCCAGACATCAGAGCGGTAAGGTCCGGACCTGACTTGTCTGCATAGGTGGCAGCCGCATTGGTGTAGTTCAAATGGATCATAACATCTGAGTCTTGGACTGTGAGGTTCTTTGAAGCGGTGATAGAGAAATCCAAAAGATGGTTGTTGGTGGAATTCTGGGCCAACTGCTTGGCTGCGGGGCCATTATCAGCAACCGTCACTGTGCCAGTCGAGGCGACAGGGGTGGGTGTAGAACAAGTATTGTCTTTGCAGTTTAGGGTTTGACCCTGAGCGCAAGTTTTGGGAGCTTGGCATGCAGAAACGCCTCGGGCATCAGGCCCGATCGCGACCGTGCCTGTGGGGCAGGAAGCTGGAGTTGTGCATCTCAGGTTCGGAGGGCAGGGGAGGGTGGTGGGGCAAGCAGGGGCGATGGGCCTTACCGTGCAGGACCTATTTTCCATAGAGAATTTCACATTATTTTTGTCTATGCACAGTTTCGGTGAGCATGGGCGAGTCTGGTTGCCAGTAGCAGTACAGGCCCCCCATGGGCCACAGGCCCAACTTGCCTCGGTGTTTCCGCAAACTGAACTGGCCACGGGTCGCAAGCCAAACGAGGGGGTTTGGGTGCCAATATCGCCTTTGAGCAATCCTGACATTCCGCCAAGATATCCAGCCCTGCCGATAAGTAAGGCTGCCACAACGAACAGGGCCACAACGAAAGTGGTCAATGCGCCCTTCTTGTGGTCTTTGAAATATTTTTTTAGATTCGCGACCATATTTTTTTTATTGTTATTGGATATTTATTTTTGGTGCAAAGCGACAACCGATCAACCTCCTCCGAACCTCATTTTGAGCGCCAGAATGAATGCCGTCTGCGAGAAGATCATGGCTGACACGGAAAAGAGGGTGATCACAAAGATCGGACCCTCGAGTCTTTGGGTATTGTCGACATTTTTGGCGAATTTGTTGAACCAATTTGTCTTTTTCATAAGGTTTTAATGATCCGATAAATTATTTTCCAATTGCGCAGAATTGTTTCAGATTTGTCTTGCGCAATACTTGGGCCACCCATTTTTGGTTCGCAATGGTGTCTGGCTGGAACAGATGTTTCACATTGTTCGCAATAAGTTTGCCCTTGTAGGCTGCGGCAACAAACGGCGCATACCACGAATCGTTAGGCACATCCTTGAAAGGCTGTTTCGCGTTTTCGACCATGGGAATCTTGAAGGCCAACGTGAGGACTTTAATAGCCTCGGCACGGCCGAATTCCTGGTCGTACCATTTGTAGCCGGGCGCCTTGTTGAACACGCCCAATTTCTCCAGCTCGCATCGGGCCCTTTCCTCGGGCATGCCACCCTTCATGTCAGCGCATTGGGCCTGAAAGCATTTGGCCTTATTGAGTTGTTTAAGGGTATCAACCATGAACTCGCCCCGGGTGTAAGAATCGGCTTTTGGGGCCGCAAGGGCGCTGGCCATAAGCCATCGGGGATTGCCCGCGTAAAATTCAACCCCCTTGTCATAGGAGGCCAGACCGGCCATGGTCATGAGCGTGGCCGCGACCACAAGGTAGGCGGCTCTAAAATGACGGAAATGATCGACAACTTGTTGGTACATAGTGTTTGTTTTTGTTAGGTTGTATAGACTATAATACCATATTTTAAATAATTATGCAAATATATTATTTCATTTTATAATATAATTCCGTCTTCAATAATTCTCCCCCTAGGTTGGGGGGAGCACCCGCAGGGGAAGGGGNNACGTACCGCCCCTGCGCCCCGCCTAGCTTAGGCGGGGAAAGGTTGAATGTCGCCATTCATTGCCGAGTCGGATTTCGAATTTTGTTGTTCTTTGACTGAACCATTGGCACGTTGTATCGTGGGTTCACCCTGTGTAATTCAATCTTCGCGCATGTTTTTTTGGAAACGGAAACCAAAGCGCCTCTACATGCCGGTCAAATCGCATTGGTACACGCGACCTCGGCGTGTCTCGGCGATCCAGCCAAGGAACATTGTCGTGCTCAAGAAGAGAGGGTTGATCGGTTTCTTGAAGGATTTGGCGAACCGATCCGTTTATTGGGCCATTGGCATTGGGGGCGTGCTCCTTCTGGTGTGCTTCCTTTCCCTTTCCTCCTATTTTTCGATCAAAAGCGTTGAGGTGGATCGGCAGAATTTCAATATCGATAGCGCAAAGATCGAAAATAAACTTTCCTCATTCATCGGAAAAAATTTGATTTTTCTCCAGAAAAGCAGCGTGAGCCAGGTCATCGGACAAAATTTTCCAGAATTCTCGGACATTCTCGTCCAGAAGATTTTTCCCTCTAAAATCAAAATCCAACTCACAAGCTCGCCCCCAGTGGCCAACCTAAGGGCCTATTATACTTTGCCCCCGAACGAGGAGCCTTTGCCTGAAAACTTCACCGAGCTAAACAAGGCAATCGATGAATTATCGCCCACAGACCCCTCGCTTTTGGCTGCAACGGTTCCTAACCCAGTGGATGACAAAAAAGCCACACAGGGTGTCTTTAATTTAGATGGATCGACCGAGGCCGTCGAACCCCCAGCCACCGAACAGAAGGCGTTGTTAAATCGGAATGGGCAGGCCATTTTTGACCAACAGGAGAATTTGGAATTGATGACTTTCATCGTGCGCGGTCTCACTCAACCCATCGAGGATCGCGAAATCGTCATTCCGCAAGAGACCATGGATTACATCATGGATGCGATCCAGTATTTCAATAATTCCATGGGCCTTGAGGTGCTCAGCTTGGAATATTTCACCGTGGCCCAGGAAATCCATCTCAAGATCAACAACAATCTTACGATCTGGATGAGTGTGGATCGGGATTACAAGACTCAAATCGACAAGCTGAAGACCATTTATGAGCCGGCGGAACTGAGCAAGGAAGATCTGGCCTATATCGATTTGCGTGTCAAAAATAAAGTGATCTACTGTGTGCGCGGAACGAAGTGCGATAAAAAAACAGATTGATTCCAATCGTGGAACCAATAGTGGCACCAATTGTTGAACCCATTGTGATGAAACCACGACTGGTGCCACGCTAAGCGGTTTCACAACAGGTTCCACCACCGGGAATAACCAATTAATAATGTTTCGAAGTCTACTTATCCTCCTGCTGGTCACCGGCCTTGGGGCCCAAGCCCCTCTGCCCGGAAACGATTCAAAGCCATTCGATTCGGCTTCTTTAATCGAGGTCCAGCCGATCCCCAGGCAAAAGGAGAATGCGGTCGCGCCTGTCATCACGGCACAGTCCGCCATGCTGATGGATGTAGATACGGGGATTGTGATGGCACAGAAAAATTCGGAAGCGAAAATGCCCATGGCTAGCCTGACCAAGATCATGACCGCGGCCATCATTTTGGATTCGCACAAACTTAGCGAAGTGGTGACGATTGAGGATGATTTCAACAAGGTTCCCGAGGTGGGCGTGCGAATCTGGCTTCAGCAGTACGAGAAAATCACGGTCGGGGATCTGCTCATTGGCCTGTTGGTCCCATCGGCGGGCGATGCGGCGTTGGCGTTGGCCAAATACCACAGCGGATCCGTTGAAAAATTTGTGGAGGAAATGAATGCGAAGGCCAAGACGCTCCATTTGCTGAATACCCATTTTATGAATCCGATCGGCTTGGACGAGGAGGATCATTTTTCAACAGCCTACGACTTGGCCATGCTCACGCGATACGCATTGAGAAACCCCGATTTCCGACGGATCGTTCGAACGACCGATGCGACCATTTCCTCGACCAACGGAAAGATTTCTCACACATTCAAAAGCACGGATGAACTTTTGAATAGCTATCTGGACATCCGCGGGGTCAAGACGGGCACCACCGATGAGGCAGGCCAGTCGGTTATCAATCTAGCCCGGAATCAGAACGGCAAGGAAGTGATCGCGGTCGTCCTGGATAGCCCTGATCGTTTCCAGGAAAGCAAGAGCCTGATCGATTGGTCGTTCAGGAATTATTCATGGTGAGCAAGCAAAACAGTGCAACAGAAATAAGC
>PMDG01000012.1:1264-3463 GCA_003154375.1 Candidatus Peregrinibacteria bacterium | reverse complement strand
GGATGAAGCGGACAGCCCTTTCTAGCGTTTGGTTGGGGCTTTCTCCGTCGGGAAAGGTGAAATCGGCAACGGTCCTGAATTCAGGGCATTCTTTTTCGACCTCCGCTTTCAATCGGTAGGTGTATTTTCCAAAATCGATTTCCCGGAGTTCTTTGGCGCGGGAAAGTTTGGATTCGATTTTGAGTTTTTCAACAATGATGTGGGCCGTGATAAAAGCCCTTCCCAGATCGCTGGAATACACATGGTCGAATTTAATCCCCTCCAGTTTATTTGCGATGACATCGGCGTTGGCCAAGCCCGATTCCGTCAAAGGTGTATCGATCCGGGCACCCATGATCACGGATTTATGGTTGTGTTCCGTCTGTCCGTGCCTGCATAAATAAAATGTCAGCATGAAGCGATTTTAGAAATAATTCATATCTTTCTCGTTTAACATCTCCGTACGAGACTGATGACGCAAGCAAAGCGTAGCGAGGAGTCTACGCGGGTCTCGTGACTCTTTTTGGCTAATCGCGAACCGAGCCTGAGCCCTTGAGCATGCGTAGCCCCGCACGCGCTTTGGGTGGTCTCCGACGGGCCCCAAAGCGAACGGGGCGAAGCCTAGCGAAAGGGCGCAAGGCGAGACTTTGAGCGGGAAAGACCGTGAAAACCGAAGCGGTTTTCACGCTAGAAATAGTTCACTAGCCTCCCATTCGGCACCACCTCAATCCATGTTTGTCCGCGGTTCAGGGGGATCTCTTTTCCGTTTTTGTCCAGAAATTTGGTGAAAGCTTGGGGGGCCTGAGGGTTCTCGCTGTTGATCGAGGGATCCTTTTCCCACGTGCCTTCTATAGCCTGGCCATCGCGGAAGACGATGGCTTTGCCTTTGCCTTGGGTCTGAAGTCGCAACCTTCCGGCATCATCCAAGACTTCCATGTCCACAAACTGGACCAGTACATTGGCCGGCTTTAGGTCGTGGTGCGCTTTGCCCCCATTGAAACGCGAATAAAGATGGGCCGTGGGGTCATAAACGTATTTCACGGCATAGGGCGTGAACGAAAAGTCGATGGTAATGGTCGAGATGGAGCCGGATTGCGCATCATTATCCTTAAAGGGGAAGCGAGCCTTGGTCAGAGGGTGGGAATAGTTTTCTTTCTCAAGCCGTTTCAGGATCTTTTCAGTCGAGGTGAAGGCGTTGTGGGGCGCCAGATAGGTGTTGTCGCGCCAAATCGAGGTGGAGTCCGAAAACTCATCCAAATTGTAGATTAGGGAACTCGCTTTCAGGTCCCCCAAGGCTTCGCTGCTTCCACCCACATGGGCGAGGGCTGCACGGTATTCGGAGGCCCAATCCACGAAATAGGGCCGGGCCGAGCGGACAGGGCCGATTCGGTCCACGGGAACGCCATCAAATATGGCCAGCAGGCGAGTGATCCCTCCTTCTGCCAAGGTCTCATAGACGATTGAAGCCTTATCTAAACCGGATTGCTCGTCTCGGATTGGCGTGTAGTTCTCGACGACCACGGCAATGGGCTGTTCGGTTCCAGCGATTTTGGCGATGGGGGAGCCATTAAGATACGAAGCGTGGGTTTCGGAAAGCAGGGCGAAATCCTCGGCCAGGGTATGCCCTTGGCCATCGTAAGCGGCTCCCTCCTCCAAAGGCTTCACCTGCAACTGCTCCAATTGGTTGCGCTTGAGGAGCTGGCCGATGAGAATGTTCGCAATGATAAAAACGGCAACAGCGACGACCCCCAAAATAACTAAAAACCAGCGGTCGGCGCGAATAATGCGACGTTGCCGCTGGTGATAATGTTTGATTTCCATAACTTAAAAGTCTCAAGTATTGAGTCTCAAGTCTCAAGGGGTGGAAACCATAACCTTGAGACTCGCGCTTGCGACTTGAGACTTTGAAGATTATTTCTTCTTCTCCTCTTTCTTGGCTCCAGGTTTTCCAGCGGCAGCGGGGGCGGCTCCTTCTTTCTTGGCACCCTCGGCTCCAGGCTTGGCAGCGCCTTCCTTGCCTGCTTCGGCACCCTCGGCTCCTTCGGCAGCAGGAACGACTCCAGCGGCGGCTGCGGCAGCGGCCTCGGCCTCGGCAGCCTTGGCGGCTTCTTCCTCTTCTGTCGGTCTCGGAGCAGAAACAGTGGCAACGGCAATATCCACATTGTCGAGCGACTTGATGCCAGCCGGCATTTGGATGTCTTTGATCTTAAGGGAAGTATG
>PMDG01000012.1:0-1256 GCA_003154375.1 Candidatus Peregrinibacteria bacterium | reverse complement strand
GCCATCACATCCACATGGATGATCTGGTCGGTGATCGGGTGGTATTGGATCTCATGGACGATGCAGGGCATTTCCTCCTTCTTCTCGTTCACGAAAGTGAGGATCGTGGTGCGGCCGCCCTTGTCGTAGGCTTTTTTGAATTCCTGGTATTTCAGCGAGAAGCTGCGGTTTTTCACCCCTTTGGCATAATAGGCGACGGGAATGCGGTCGTCTTTGCGCGCATCCTTGGCCGTGGCGTAGGAGGTCTCGGTTACATTGAGGGTGATCGTGTCCATGGGGTTGGGTTTACTAAGTACAGATTAATGTAGACAGGTTGTCTATGAAAAATGTCAGTTGCCTTGCTATTTTACTGATTTTTTTTGTTATTTCAACCTGATTTTTCTCTCAATCGTCAATTCTACTTGCAAGTCTGTCTTTAAAACGCCTACTTTGTCTATAATTTTTAAACTTAAAAACTGAAAATTTTTAAATAAACCTACTAATTTTTTAATTTTCAAACAAGTCGTGGTTTTTTGTTTAAAAATTAAGGGTTTAAAAATTATTTATAAAATTTACAGTTTTTCAGTTTAAAAATTAGGTTCGCAAGGCAGAGTAGGCCCAGTGCGACGGATAGAATAGGGGTTAAACGCTTTTGAGGTGTGAAAGTTGGTGGACAATATCGGTCCGCGTGACGATGCCGACAAGCTTTTTGTGTCCATCCACCACAGGCAATCGGTTCAGCTTATGCTCTGCCATGGTATTGATGGCATCCTGAAGTGTGGCCGATTCCTTCAGGGTGACCACGGGCTGGGTCATGAGCTCTTTTACAGTTTCGGCGCAATGTTCCTTCAGGTGTTTGTTGAAGTCCGAAATGTCGTCCAAATACACAATCCCGCCCAACAGATTGATCGATCGGGGGGTTTCGAGCGTTGTGAAATGCGTGAGCAGGTCGCCTTCCGTCACAATGCCGACCACATGGCGCTCTTTGTCCACCACGGGTACTCCCAAGATTCCATGCTTATCCATAAGCTTGAAAAGCTCCTTGATGCTCTCGTTTTGATCAACTGCAATGACCTTTTTGATCATGAATTCCTTCACCGCTTTTTTTAGAATCGCTTCCATAATGTTTGGTTTAAGTGGATCGATTATAACACGTTATATGTGGATTCGATCTGCCATGGTGAGACACCATGAGCGTAGCCCCGCCTTTCGGGGCGGAGTCGAATGGTGCCTAGGGTGGGGTTCGAACCCACACTCCCGAAGGAACAGGATTTTAA
>PMDG01000048.1 GCA_003154375.1 Candidatus Peregrinibacteria bacterium | reverse complement strand
ATCATAAAAACTGGGGAAATAGACCAATTGCAGGAATCCCAAGATTGAAATAAGGATCAAGCTGGATCCTAGGCAAATTAGGACAATCTTGAAAAACCGATTGCGCTTGTCTCGTTGGAGCAGGTCGAAAGTGACAAAGGCGAGCGACAGATACATGGCATAGCGGACCAAATAGGCCCCAGCGCTGACCATCTCTCCCCTATCGAATCGAAACAGATTGGCGGCATAGGTGATGACAAGCACGGCGATGAAAAACAGGATCGTCTTCCCCACTCTGCCGAGCCTCAGGGTTCGGTCGTTTTGGAGCTTATCGACTCCCCACACAACCAACAAGGCTGGAATGATGAGGTCAGATGGCAAAAGGTCGAAGCCCAACATCGGGATGCGCAAAAACTCGCCAGTGATGGGTGATAGAAGGAGGAGCCCGAAGAGGGAGTAGAGGATGATTTGCATGGCGGGATCAGACTATACACCAAGCCCGCATACACTGTCATTCCCACACCCTCTTTGTCATTCCCGCGCAGGCGGGAATCTACCAATCACCAATAACCCCATAACCATTCGACCCTACCAAAAATGGCAGATTCCCCTTTTCAGGGGAATGACAGGGAACAGGGGATGGCGGGGAGAAGATGACAATCCCCCGCTCCATGGCTACAATGGTCGCACCATGAAACTGGACCAAGCCACATGTCAGGCAGAGCTCACGGCGAACAACCTCATTCCGCGCAAGTACCACGGGCAGGTCTTCACGACCGACCCTTTGGTGATTGGCAAGTTCATCGAAGCCGTCCAATCGATCTACCGCCCCGGCACCAAGATCGTTGAAATCGGCGGCGGTTTGGGCTACCTGACCGAACCCTTGGTTCGGAATTTTGATGATGTGGATTGTTTGGAAATCGATGATGATCTTTTTGGAATTCTGGCGACCAAATTCTGCCAACCGGATGGGTTAAATAATTCCGACCCTGAGCAAGGTCGAAGGGTAGGATTGTATAAAAAATTTATTCAAGAAAAAACTGGGTTTTGTCATTCCGAGCGAAGTCGAGGAACGAACAAAAAAAGTATTCATAATGATTTATTGGCTAACAGTAAAGAAAAAGACATAAATGAGAATAAAAACTTTATTCAAAATCATGTCTCTCAAGAAAAAAACGATTTTGATGAACAAATAAATAGGAACAACAAAATTGTTCATAAAACTGGATTAAGGCTTATTAAAGAGGATATCCTTGAATATGAGGTTCCAAAATCGGATTATCTGCTGGTGGGTAATATCCCCTTCCATTTGAGCGGCCGTTTGTACCGAAAATTCATGTCAGAAATTGACCACAAACCGTACGGCATGGTGTTCATAACCGACAAGCAATATGCCAAGACTTTAATGGGCCAACCGCCCCGCTGCTACCGGGTCAGTTTGCAGGCCCAGGCTTATGGCGACATTGAGATCATCGCCGACGTTCCGCCCGCCTCGGTCTACCCCCCGCCCAAGGTGATGTGTTGCATCATGAAGATCACCCACAATCCGACTCCCCTGCCCCAGGACTTCTGGAAGGTGGTGAATTATCACTACGAAAACTTCCCGACCAAGGAGGTCGAGAGTCCGAAGACGCTCAGCCTTAAGGACTGGATTGAGTTGGCGGAAAAGTCTATACTTTTTTGACCCTTAACACACCACGCCACCCGTTAAAATCGAAATGGGTTCCGATTTCAGTTTTGTTCACAAACACCCCATCAGGATTCCGGCGGCCAAATAGGGCGTATCCAGTATTCAAAATATTTTGTGGCGTTTTTAGCCAGACCCAAGTATTCGTGTCGTAACATCCCAGATAGCCACCCATCACCCTCTGTAGATGGCGGTACTGGGTCTCGTCCATAAGCTCTACACCCATTGCCTTGGCCTGTTCGACGGCCTGGCGGTAGGTCAGGTTCCGGTGATTCGATGGGCTCTGCTCCGATAGATCGGCGAAGACGAACTCATTGCCTTCAACCATGAGCAGATCGGGCTTACCGCCGGCATCCTCGAGCTTTTGAAGAATAGCCAGCTTATCTGGATGGGCGGAAAGAGCAGCACTGACACTGCCCCACCCCTGGCCAAGGTGCCGGTCAAAGCGGACAACAAAGCGTTTATAAAGGGTGTTCATCAAGTCAGCCTCGGCCTCGTGGGCCTTTTCCTTCGAAAGCAGGGCTTCGAGTCGATCACGTAATTCCTCAGGCACGCGTTCTAGATTCTCGAGTGCGGACACAGCAGCCTCGGGAGCGACTTGGCTACCAGCAGATTCATTGTCCGTTCTCTTCTTTTCTTCTGTCATAAAGCATTTATTTAAAATTAGGACTTCATATAATTATATCATCTCTCTCTCTGAATCTCAAGGTAAAACCACCGACAAAATGAAGGCCCGATTCGCGAATCGGGCCTTCGGGGAATATCGATGGATGTTTGCAGCGTGAATCAAAACGGCAAATCCTCCGGCTTGATCTCGCTCTCGTAATTGATCGCCGGCACCTCGACCGGATTCTCGGGGATCACCACGGAATCGCCTTTTATCTTCGGCTCGGAAAGGGTCACCTTGACCCCGCTGCCATCGGGTGCGCCCAGTTCGGAGTCGTAAACGCCCAAGGCGAGGGCCTTGTCGGCCACGATCTCAGTCGACCAGCGTTTCTGCCCATCGGGTGTCTCCCAGCTGCGGGTCTGCAGGCGGCCGGACACATAGACTTTGCGGCCTTTTTTAACGGATTCAGAGAGGTTTTTGGCCAACTCGCCCCACGCCACGACATTGTGGAACTCGGTCTTTTCCTGCTGGGCGCCAGCGCGATCCTTCCAGCTGAAATTGGTGGCGATGCCAAACGAGGCGACAGAGGCGCCTGTGGGGGTCTGGCGAAGCTCGGGATCCTTGGTCGCGTTCCCAAGGACTTCGCACTGGTTGAGGCCTCCAGACGATAAAGAATCCTGCGTGCCTTCCACGGGGGTGCGAGGATCGAGCATGATCATCTCGTCGGCCGTGATGCGGGTCTTGGTGCGCTTTTGGCCTTGGGGATCCTGCCATTCGTCGGTCTGGACACGACCGCTGATGTAAACTTGGCTCCCCTTCTTCAGATATTTGTCAGCGATCTCGGCCAATCCGCGCCACACCACCACGTTGTGGAAGGCGGTGCTTTGCTGGGGTTGTCCCGAGGCGTTGACGAACGTGGAACGTGTCATGACGTTCAAGTCTCCGACCATCTGGCCATTGGGAGTCTGCCGGACTTCCGGCTTCTCCGTCAGGTGGCCGATGATCTGGGCCCTGTTGAGTGCGTACATAGAGTGAAAGTTATGTTTTATTGGATAGACTTTAGCATATCGTTTCGATCCCGGCTTTGCAACGGAACAGACTGATAATAACCATGACAGGGTTTGGATTTATTTTATGGTTTTTCTTTTTCCGCTCGCCGCGGGGGCGGGCACCTTTTGGGCGGGCAAAAGATGCCCGGGAAAACCCGCCGGGGCTGCGTGGACCCAAATTCGGCGTGGCACCCTCCATGAATCTTAATGCATGCCACTTCGCCCCGGAC
>PMDG01000068.1 GCA_003154375.1 Candidatus Peregrinibacteria bacterium | reverse complement strand
TGGCAATCGGGGCAGGCGCCATGGGGAGAATTGAAGCTGAACGATCGAGGCTGGATTTCGGGAATCGAGATCCCGCAATGATCGCAGGCGAAATGCTCGGAAAAGCTTTCCTCTTGGTTTGTATCCGCATCCAGCACTTTCACGATGCCTCCGCCGAACTTGAGCGCGGTCTCGAGAGAGTCGGCCAGGCGTGAGCGGTCCTCGTTTTTCTCCTCGACCTCCTGCCCGGATTTCAATTTCACGGTTTTCCGTTTCAGGTTATTTATGGCCAAGCGGTCCACCACCACCTCGATGGTGTGTTTCTTGTTCGGGTCCAGCGGGATCGACTCGCTGATGTTGTACAAATGACCGTCCACGCGGAGGCGTACGAATCCTTCTTTTTTTATCTTTTCGAAAATTTTCTCATGCGAACCTTTACGGTCTCGGATCATGGGGGCCAGGATCATGACGCGTTTGCCCTCAGGCATGGCGGCCAGGATATCCACGATCTGGCTGACCGACTGCCGATTGATAAGCTTTCCGCATTTGGGGCAGTGGGGATGGCCGATCTTGGCGAAAAGGAGGCGCAAATAGTCGTAGATTTCGGTCACGGTTCCAACGGTTGATCTGGGATTGCGGCTGGCTGTTTTCTGGTCGATCGAAATGGCAGGCGAAAGCCCGTCGATGGAATCCACATCGGGTTTTTCCATCAATTGGAGGAATTGCCTCGCATAGGTGCTGAGGGATTCCACATAGCGTCGCTGGCCTTCGGCGTAAATGGTGTCGAACGCCAAAGACGATTTGCCGGAACCCGAGGGGCCGGTCAGAACCACCAGCTTGTCGCGGGGAATCTCGACATCGATGTTCTTAAGGTTGTGGACGCGTGCGCCCTTGATGGTGATATTTTTCACAAGGTGGGAGTTATGTTGGATGTTTTGAGTTCAGTACTTAAGCCTTAAGCACTTAGACCTTAAGTACTTCAAAAGGATTATCAGAGTTAATCTGACACTGTTTTTTGAGGCTAACATAACTTTTGATAAAAGGCAAGAAGTATGGTATAATTTAGAGTGACGTGTGGTGTGTGCATTCGAGTCACTAGCCCCTAGCCCCTAGCCCCTAAAATAAAAACCATGATTGAAATTCTCAAAAGTGTTCCCTTTTTCAACGGACTGGGCGATGCCGAGCTCAAATTGATCGGCGAGACTGTGAAAATGGACTACTTCCCCGCAGAGCATGTCATTTTCAACGAGAATGATCCGGGCGACATCATGTACATCATCAAACGCGGCCAGGTGCAGGTCATTCGCGACAGCACCATTTTGGCTGTGCTCAAGGATGGCGCCTTTTTTGGAGAAATGGCCCTGGTTTCCGACGAGCATCGCAATGCCACCGTGAAAACCATTACCGACGTGGAGGTCCTGACCTTGAAAAAGGACGATTTCATCCACCTGATCGAGACCAACAGCAACATCGCTTCAATGGTCAGTTATGAAGTCGTGAAACGCGCGAACTCCGTATTCTAAAAAGTCTCAAGTCTCATGTGCGAGTCTCAAGGGTCGCTAAAGTTGGACTTGAAACTTGATACTCGCGCTTGAGACTCTTAGTTATGGATATCACCCTTCATCTCATCCTCGCGCATTTTCTCGCCGACTATCCGTTGCAATCGGATGGGATGGTGGCGTATAAGTCGAAGCATTTTCTCGGTATTGTTTTGCATAGCCTGGTGCACGTGCTCACGTCTGTTCTGCTTGGCCTTCCGTTCGTATTGCAGGGCAATTTCTGGCTGGCGATCGGAACCATGTTCGTGACCCACAATGCGTTGGATCAAGGCAAGGTTTTGATCCATCGCCATTTCAAGAAGGCCAACCGTTTTTTGTTTTATGTTTTGGACCAGATTGGCCATTTGGCGGTCATTGTCGGCACCTCGTGGCTTTGGCTCAGGAACCTGACGCCTGATTTGGAAGGTCATTGGCTGGCTATTTATCAAAATTCGACTTTGATTGATTTTCTGCTGGTCCTCACGCTTTCGACCTATTTCTATGATGTCTCCCGCTGGACCTACCGAAACTCCAAAAAGCCCCAGACCTACATTCGTGACTGGAAAATGATGGGCCGGAATGCCTTGATCGTAGTTGTCGCCTTCGGAGCGTATTGGCTGATGGCCTAAGGCATTGGGATCGATGTCGGGTTGCCACCCTCAAGGTTTTATTTGGGTAGGTTATTTTGAAAAGGCCCCCTCCGACGAATCGGAGGGGACGGTGTCCGCGCAGTGGCGGACGATTACTGTCCCGGGGTCGGGTTCGGCTCGATTGCGGGCTCGGGCGCGGGAGGGTAGCACCAGTAGGGCAAGTGTTTCTTGCCCGCCTTCTGGTATCCCTCGCACTCCGCGGCCATCGAAGCGATCGTCTTGACGCGCTGCTCCTGGGCTGTCTTCAGCACCAGGTTGAACAGCACGACTGTTCCAGCGGAGATCTCCTGCTTCCGCTTGGCGTCGATGACCTTGCTGAAGAAGGTGGTCTCGATGAGGGCGAGGTCGTCCCATTCCTGGTCGGTCACAAGCAGCGCGTCTTTGTCCTGAACCCGCTCGATCTGCTGGAATCCGTTCAAGACCCCGGCAGCGATGCTGGCCACCTCGGTGGCGGCCTTCTGGGCCTCGGGGGTGGTTTGGATCGGCACCGTCTTGAATTTGACGATGTCCTTGTCATACGCCAGCCCCATGAAGAAGCCAGCCGACTTGCCGGACTTCAGGAAAGCGGGGGCGCCACAGTCGGGATAGAGTGGCTCCTCAACGCCTGAAGGACTGGGAACGTTGACCTTGTATCCGAGCCGACCAGGGGCGAAGCAGGAGAAAACATCTCCCGAAGAGGCTTTTCCCTCATTGAAGTCCTTGCAGACCTTCATGTCGGGATACTCGGCGCAGATGGCTTTCGCCGACTCCGACCACCTGCGCTGCGTCTCGGGCTTGGCGTGATTGGGGATGCCGACCTTCTCTTGATCAGCGTTAGAGCGGGTTTTGATGTCGTTGCTCGGGGTAGGTCTCACGATCGAGACGTAGGCGTCGAAGTAGACGTGAGTGAGGCGAGCCAGGGGTCCGGAATGACCGGTCTTGATCTGGACGAAGCCGATCAAGAGGGCAAGCGTATAGCAAGCCATGAGCAGCCAGGCGACCCTGGACTTGGTCAGCATCACACAGGCCCGGATGAGCGGGTCGTTGATGAGGAGGTTGGCGATCGACTTGAGAATTGGCATTCTTTTGTCTCCTTGTTTTTCCCCGGAACAGGGGTTGCTCTGAATAGAGAGCCGCCCCAATGGCGACGTCTACTCAAGGCTTTCCCTGTTTCGGCCTATGATTGGAAAGAGCAAAAGTGTGGTTGAACATTATATATTAATTTTATATTTTGTCAAATATTGGGTTTCACAGGCAATTTTTCCTTTGGGCCCAAGGAGGCATAAAAGGGGAAACGCGCATTTCATTTGACTTTCCAAAATAAATCATTACACTGTTGTTCATAAGTCACAACATGAACTCCCACAACGGCTTCACCTACGTCATTAAGACCAATCCTCACCTTTGAGGCGTTTTATGTAGGAGAAGAGCACGACCAAGAACATAACCGCCTCGAGACCGAGGCGTTTTTCGTAAGAGGGGGTCTGAATATTGACAGAATATATAATATATTATATAATATTATACTAACCTAACCCAATTCCCATGCCTCCCAATGGCGCCCGCCCCATCACTCAGGAAGTGCCCACGGTTGATTTTTTGGCCTTGGAAGCCCAAAAGCTTGCCGCCTATGTCTTTCAGGAGGGCAAAGAGAAAGAGCAGAAGGATTTGATCAAGGCTATGGATTTTGAGAAATTGTTGGCTTGGCTTGAGGTGGGCAGGGTAGACCCTGCCAGGATTTTCCTGGAGGCGGTCAAGGTTATTCAGCAGGATACCCGAGCCCAGATCGCAACGGCGGTTCAAAGCCTGGTATCGGAAAATCCTAATTTATTCACGCTTGAAGAATACCGTGAGGCTCGTGGCCAGACCAAAGAGCAGGTCGTGAGTGAGGGTAGGGAGGTGGCGGCAAAGGCATTGCGTAGAGCCTTGTCCCGCACGCTTCGCCAAGAGGAGCGCGATTTCGTTGGGGATATGGCCCATCTGAATCCGGATGAAAGGATCATCGAATTGGGTTTTAGCAGTGCGGAAAGAGACGGGTTGATTGCCCTGGAGTTGGCCTATAATCCGTATTTGAATCCAGTCCAGGTGAACCGCTTGGTGAATCTCGCTTTCGACAAAGGGCCTGAGCTGGAATCTCGAATCGAGAAGCTAAAGACCGAGCGCGGGAGTTTACTGGATGAAAAGGCCATTGAGAAGAACGAAGAGGAGATAGAAAAGGCCATTCGTGAGAAGGCGGCCTATGAATCGGTTCTCATAGAACTGGTGGCTAGCCCTGAAAACCACGCTCGTTTGAGTCCGGAATCCCTCAAAAAAATTCGATCCAATCCGATGACCAAAGGATATCTTGAGGTTTGGGATCACAATGGAAATGCAGATTCAAAAGCAACCGGTGTGCCCAGGCTTGAGAAAAAACAGGCCAAAACCTCCGAGGACCGCCGACGGGAGCGGAGAGCCATAAGTGCAGAAAGGCACGATCAATTGAGATTGCTGGACGAGCAGAGGGGCGCTGAGATGGAGGGGCAAATCCAAGATTCGTCCCAAAGCCCCAAAAGAATGTTGGAATTGGCGGGTGACCCGAATCTTGGTGAGGGCAACATCAGACTGATCGCTGAAAAGGCTTTGGAAAAAATCAAAGACGTGGAACGCGAGGGATGGCTTTCGGTGCTGGCCAGCTTGATCGATAGCCATTTCGAGCAGATAGATGAAGAGACAAGGGTGAAATTGGGGAGGGATCCTGAGGTCAAAGAATATCTTGAGATGCATGGGTCAAAGGAGGAAAAAGGGGTTCGGGGAGCCAGAAAAGTCCCACAAGATTTCCTCGGCGAGTCGCGCGTATTTATGAGGCGTTGATAGGTGGCCTTTCAAGATTTTGGAAAGGGTCGCAAAAAGGTCCAAATTCTCTTGCGTTTTGTCTCAATGGCTGTACAATAAAAGTGTTCAATCGGAATCCTATCAAATGAAAATACATTTCAATCTCATCACAAAGGTGTATCTTGTCCCTCAATCCTGAGGCTCTGTTTGGTGGGAATCGAACCAAAAAACAGAAGGCCTCGGACCCCGGGGCCTTTTTACTGGGGTGGGCTAGCAATCCAATCGGTTGAATATCCATAATCTGTAATTCGGAAAAACCAT
>PMDG01000025.1 GCA_003154375.1 Candidatus Peregrinibacteria bacterium | reverse complement strand
AAGGAGTTCATGAGCCAGGAGGCGCTCGCCATCTTTATAAAACTGTTCGGCGAGGAGATCATGGGTCCGCGCCTGCAACATTACTTTAGGAACGGATGCCTTACCCTGATGGACGATGACGNNCGTACTTTTCGGCCAAGTTCGGCCCATTCGTGACCAACGCCCAGATCCGCAACATCATCGGGCAGACCAAATCGGGTTTTGACTTCCGAAAAGTGATGGACGAGGGAAAGATCCTTTTATGCAACCTTTCCAAGGGCAAGCTTGGCGACCTGAATGCCCAGCTCATCGGTATGATTTTGGTCTCGAAGCTCCAAATGGCGGCCATGAGCCGGGTCGACATGCCTGAGGAAGAACGCACCGATTTCTATATGTACGTTGATGAGTTCCAGAACTTTGTGACCGATTCCTTCGCCTCGATCCTTTCCGAAGCCCGCAAGTTCAAGCTCAACCTCATCATCGCCCATCAGTATATCAGCCAGATCACCAAGATGAGCGGAGGAGGGAAGGGGACTCACGAGGACACGACCATCCGCGATGCCGTGTTCGGCAACGTGGGCTCCATGATGTGCTTCAAGATCGGCGCCACCGACGCCGAATACATGGCCAAGGAGTTCTCCCCCGTGTTCAGCGACCAAGACCTCATCAATATCGCCAACTTCCAAGCCTATTTGAAGCTGAACATCGACAATGCCACTTCTCGCGCGTTTTCCATGGGCACGATGTACGATCCCAGCAAGGGCGATATGCAGGCCTCTGAGGCCTACAAACAGCTTTCACGCCTTAAATTCGCCCGCGAGCGGCAGTTTGTGGAGCGCGAGATTTACCGAAGGGTGGGAACGAAGTTCGAGGATTCGGATATAGGGTAGGCGTACTCCTTATCATCTCCTCCTTGCTAAGGAGGAGTCCCCGCCTTAGCGGGGGAGGCGGTCTGAGCTGATTGATTGTGATTCAACCCATTCCCTTTTTTGCCTCGTCACTGATTACCCCAAGCACCTCGTCCAGATTCTCGTAGACCTCGGTATTGGTGAAGCGTAGGAACCGGATGCCAAAGCGTTCGATGAACGCTTGTCGATTTTTATCATAGCGGTCTGCACCGTCCTCAAAATGCGAGTCGCCATCCACTTCAATGGCCAATTTGCGCCTGGGACAGAAGAAATCGATGATGAAAGGCCCCACACTGTGCTGTCGGCGGAACTTGAGGCCTCCCAGTTGGCTGTTCTTTAGGCGAGACCATAGCACGATCTCTGCCTTTGCCATCCCGTTTCTAAGCTTTCTCCTTTTCCAGTTTTCCTGGAGTCGGTTGAACACGTTTCCCATAGTGTTGATACAAAAAAATTGAGTATTATTGTAGCACAGGTTTGCTAGGTGTTGTATTTATATGGGCGTCTCCGAAACATCTCCTCCTTGGTAAGGAGGAGTACGGCAATGCCGGGAGGTGGTCTGGCCGACATTGCAGCGATGTAACTAATGTATTTAGAGCACTGTGCCACTGAACAACCCATTTACGAAGAGTCGGTGCACAGTGTGGTGAGGAAGGAAATTGGCGATTGTCCTGTTGGTGAAGTCACTATGCGGTCGGTCGGACCACCTCCCCCTAGCGGGTACTCCTCCTCGCCTGAGGAGGAGATCGCTCACGATACCAAAATCCCCGCCTCGGGAATGAGGAGGGGATTATTCGACTAAAATTCTGTCCTTAATTACTGTTTACCCTCTGCTTGTTTTGCCTTTTCGGCAGCATTTTTGTCTAGTTCAATTTTTGCATCCTCCTCTTTTTTTGCTTTTGCCACATCCTCAGCTTTCAAATTCACAATAATTTTTACAACATCATCTCTTTCTTTTTTGTCCCCGAACACTTTGCCTATTTCCTGTTTTATCTTTTCTTCGTCGAGCTTTTTCAACTCTTCGATATTTATATTTATATTTTTCAGCTCGGATATGACTGCGGCGCTGTCGCCACTACCTGCAGCTTTTGCTATATTTGCGATTTGACCGGCTTTAGCTGCCCCCAATTTTTTTCCTGTTTCGCTACCATCGCCACCTCTACCTTCTCCGCCCCCTCCAGTATCGCCAATGAAAGACTTCTTGGCTTCGGAAATGGTTCCGCCACGGACCTTGCCTTCCTTATCGAAGACAGGGAATATCGGCAATTTGGCACCAATCGTCTTAGCTCCTGTAGAGCCAAGATTTTCTACCGTCCCCTTGATCTTGTTTGTGATTGCGCTGGCGAACTTCAGATCACTGAACATGGCGAAGGTGCCGAACCAGATAACAGCGAGGGTCATAAGATACCAGATGAATTGCTGGACCGTGTCCATTCCCATGAAAAGAGTGCCTGCCCCGTAAATATGTGTGCCAATTTTCTCGAATGTTGATCCATCCATGGTCTGGCCCGCGGTGATCATAATGAACCCCACGGTCCACACTGCTCCCACCTTGGCCGGGGCAAAGGCCCATTTGGCAAAAGACGAGATGCTTAAAATTTCACCAGCCTCCTGGCCCAGAGATGCCTTGATTCCGGCTTGCTCAAAATAATACAGCAGAACGATGTACGGCGAAAACGCCAATAGTATCCACATCATTGCCGCGCGCATAATCAGAACGATGAAGAGTGAAACGAAGGCGGCCAAATAGGCGATTTGCAGGGCAAGGCTAAACAAGGTTCCAACCGCCGTATTTATGGGGTCGGGTGATGTCGCCCGCACTAGATTCTGGACCTTGGCCATGCTGTAACTCAGGTAATACGAGGCGTTGTTCTGCTGATAGTCGCTCAGCTTCATTTGCTGCCAGCAGATTGAGTTTGTTTTATTAACATGGTTTGGATCGGCCAGTTTTGACCCGTCAGTTGTATAGGCATTTGAATAGTCTTTCGTTTTACCGTCTATCCAGCTTTTATCCGTGCAAGTGGGTGCAAAGTAGTTATAGGTTTTTTCCGCATCCATGGTCAAAAAAGTGCCTTCTGCGAGAGGGGTACAATATCCCTTTATTTCCTGTTCTTTGGGCCTATTCACGTCGCAAGGATTTTTTTTCAATTCCTGATCAAATGTGTCACCCGCCACGCCCGAAATACCTGCGGGGATGGCGAAAACCACGTTGGTGGCCACGTTGGCGGCATCTAGCATTATTCGACCTGCCAGCCATGAGAAATTGATGGCCACCAGCATAATGGCGAATAACGGCAGGGATTTGGCGATGTCCGAATCCTCGCCTTTCACGATGTGTTTGAGCGCCAAATACAAAAGCACCAGCACGAAGATGATGTTGACGATGTTGCGGTTGATGATCCAGATGTTGTGGAGCATGGTTCCCATGTTCCCATCAAAGATGTAGTCGTTTCCCAAGAAGGGGCCGATTTTGAATGTGATGAAATGGATGAGGGGGCTGAAAATCTTGTTCACATAGGTCGAAGCCTGGGCCACGGTTTTCAGCATTAGATCGGGATCAGGTTGCACCTGCACTTGGATTGGTGGCGGTGGAGGAGGAGTAACGTCCGCATGGGCTTGGGCCACCCAACCCGTCTCAATTTGTTGGCTCGAAGCCGTTTCGTGACCATGGGTTCCCAAGGGCATGGCGCCAATGTTCAGGCTGAACAGAGCCGCGAACAATGCGGTTGCGGCCAGGAGCCTGATGGTTTTTGAGATTTTTTTAGTCATACGCTTTAGAACCTTTTTATGTTTGTTTAGTTGAAGAATCATTTAGGATTTCGATTATTTCTAGGAGAATCCAAACCACAAACTGACGCCAGCGCCTACTGCAAGGGACGATCCAAAGGCCCAATAGAGGAGTTTTTCCTTTGATTTTTCAGACTTTTTTGGCGCGTTTTGCTGCTCTTGAGATTCTCCAGTGGGCCGGGGCTGGTCCAGCCGGTGCCCTGGCATGGGCTGGCCTTCGGTGTCCACACGCCTTGGGATCCGTGGCTCCCCTTGGGGTTGGCCGATATTGGCTCCCTGAGGTTGCATTTCCATGTTTGCCGATGGGTTTTGGGTGTCTTGGATCATAACGTTCGAATGGTGGGCCGAATGGTGGGTAAATTGTTATCCTTGCCAATTTCGGCAATTTTTCTTCAGTTGCTCAAGGTTCACCTTGGGGTCCGTAAGGAATTTTTTGTAAAACAGGTAGCGGATCCGTTGCTGAGATTTGTCTGGGGTATCCTGCAGTTTTTTGATCGCGTTTTCATCGATGACTCCCACCAAATCCTCCTTTTCTAACACCGGTTTCCCGGGACGCTTTTCGGCATTCTCCAAGGCTATTTTAAGTTTGGGCCTTTCCCTGTCATTGGTATTTCCTTTGTCATTTTTTATTAGATTTTCCATGGCCGCGGCCTCCTTGCCATTTTCGATGTAATTCTTGAGGCTGGTGTAGCCAACGTGTTCCGAGATCGAATTCAGCTTCCAATGCTGCGTGATCCTCTCCTGGCCCCCCTTGCTTTGGGTCAAATAGCTCAACGATTCTGGATCTTTTTTAGCGGCATGAGGGCCGAGTACTGCGGTGCCGCTTATATAGATGAACGGGTTTTTCGCCATCTTCTCGAGCATTTTCGGAATGTCTTTCCACCCGCTCCAGGCGTTTTTCGCGTTCAAGAGGAAGGTGATCACACCCCACGTCTGCAACAGGGCAAAACCGATATCCCGCCGATTGAAGCCCGCTCGCTCCACTTCGGACACATACCGCGCCTTGCTTCGCCTGAAAGTGTCTTTGAATTTGTAATCCGTAGGGGGCGGGTTTGGATTTGGACTGTCAACCACTGCTTTATAACGACCTTCGACCCCCATTTTTTTCATGGCTTCGGTGGTCGCCAGATTTTTGATCATGTAATCCGCCTCCTTGGCCAAGCCGACGACGGCCATATGCCGTGCGACGAGCTCATGCGCGGTCGGACGATTTATGTTGTTGGTGACTCTGATGATATCCGTTTTTTTTGGCAATTGCCCCCTCCACTCATCGCCCTCAGGCCCTTGCTCCCGGGCCTTGATGTTTGCGATCGATTGGAACAGCGCAGCCGACTCTGTCGGGTTGGCCAATGCCGCCTCTCGTTCGTCGCGCGTGTTTAGCCTCATGAAAGCCTGCAACCGGATGTCATCCACATTCTCAAGCTGAAATCTCCCGATGATGAAATTGGTTCGTTCCCGATCCACGATCGCTTTGAACTCCGGGGACTGGGATTCCATCCCTTTGGCCTCTTCCAGGCCATTGAGTCCATCGAGTCCACTGAATGTGTCTTGGCCGACTTTCTCTGCCAGCCCGAACCCCTTTCGAAAGCTTTTTTGGGTTTCGTTTTCCAATTCTTGGCTAAAAACAATTCGAGCATCTTCAAAATTCGCCACCGACTTTTGAGTGTGGAGTTGCACCGCCTTGATGAAATTCGTTTCGGCCCCATCCCTTTCCGCCTTTCGCGAAATCCTTTCCCCCATTTCTTTCGAAGCCGTGATCGATTCCTTGCGCGCGAAGAAGTCCCTGGCATCCATGATTTTCAGCATTTCCTCCTTGTTTACCGTATCCCTGAGATTCCTTGCGAAATTGACGCATTCAGACGCTTTTTTCGCTGTTGCTTTCAGTTGGTCCAGATTTATGAATCCTTCTGGGTTTGCAAGGGCCTTGTAGGTCGCCGTGATGTCGTTTTGAATCGTCTCCAAATCGGACTTAAGGGTTTCCGCATTTTTGGTTTCCTCAAAGCGCTTGAAAACCGCTTCCAATCGGCCTTTGGCGTTTTCCCGGGCATTGTCTTTGAAACTCTCTGCCAAAGTTTTGTATTGGATGAATTCATTCTTTTTCAGGATTTTTTCCTGCCAGTCTAGATTCAGGTATTTTTCATTCAGCGCGGGAATGTATCCATCCAAGAGCGCCTTTTCGATTTTGCCTTTGTCTTCCTGATTCGTGATAGCCTGTTTCAGCTCGTCGAACGTTTCAGTGACATTTGTCTCTTTGCTGATGGATTTTTTAAGCTCTTCTCGATGGCCTCTCGATGCCTTTTTCGCTTTTTCAAATGCTTTCTCATAATCGGAATTCCTGTTTATCAGGCTTTTTTTAAATTCGATTTTCATGCTCTCAAACTCATCTTTCTTGTACCGTTCCACCGCCTCGTCGATCAGTTTTTTGGACACCCCTTCCATTCCTTCCGAAATGGCGGCTCGATAGGTTGTTTCAGGACCATATCTATCTTCCATCCATTCGTCTGCCGCCATTTCAAGTTCGGAGGGATCCTTTTGATGCTCCGAGGCCCATTTCAAAAATTCGGATTTGGAGGCTTTCGCATCGAACAATTCCGCATTTTTGGACTCTGCCGTTGTTTCCACCGACTTGTCGTCGAACACGAATTCGGGTTTTTGACCGAGCCGATGGTTTTGCCAGAAAAGAATCATCGTTTTTTTATAGGCGGAACAAACGGATCAATAATTCGGTCGTGGTTTCTTGCTGTCCCTCCACCTCAGGCACCTCCTTGGCGAGGAGTGTCCTTACTTCCACAGGGTTCTGCTGGTCCAGCTGAATGGTCACTTTCGTAATGGCCTTCCCCGCCAATCTCAGATTGAGCGTTTGGACCATGGGCGGATGGTAAACGATCCAGAAGGCCTGGATCATGTTGTAGGGGTAGAAAACGTCCCCCACGAACACACCCAGTTGCGTGACTTTGACGCTGATGATTTTCGGTTCCTGGTTGTGCGCCAGAATGTACACACCCGCGAGCACAATGAAGACAATCGCCATAGTGGCCGATCCGGTGTACAGCGCATAGGCAACCAGACAGAGCGTCAGGATCCCCGCCGCCATGAACCAGTTTTTCCCCTTTGCGTGACGGACGAACTCGGGGGTCCGCCATTCCAAAAGCAGGCGGTTGTGCTCGGCGCCCGGATGCGACTCGATGATTTCGGTTTGCGGTTCGATTGTTTGGTCAGCCATTTGTTTGATATTTAAATCTTATTATTATACCAAATTTCGCTCGGAAAAACAAGGGCCCGCCGCTGTCTGAACTGTGACTAAGGTGATTACGATGATAAACGTGATTGCGATTTAGCTGGGCAGATGAAGGGAATCACGGTTAAAAACCTTTGCGTTTTTTGAGTTAAATCATACGAATCAATTAATCACCTTAATCACAGTTCAGACAATGAGTTCAAATTGTATAAATAAATTATTCATGTACAAAATATTTATACAATAAAATTGAAAATGAAAAAAATGCGATAGCAATCTGAAGCTTTCTCCTAAAAACGATCATTTTCATCACCCTGATCACCTCAATCAAAGCTCAGCGATGTTTCTTTTTCGGCAGGTATTTCGACTTCGTCAGGTGGTGCCCAAAACGCTCTTTCCGTTCACGGTATTCCTTTCGGAAGCCGAATAGCACCTTGCACATCCAGATGACGAAAAGGAGACCAAACGCCACCCACCAGATTCTCATGGAGAAGATGGGGAAACCCAGTTCCCGGAATCCAAGGAGCACCAGGAGGCCCATCGCGAACAAGGCCAAGGTCGTGGGATAGCCCTTGAGTATTCTTCGCAAGACCTCGTCTTTGGCCATTTTTTTCCGCCATATGCGGATGGCGAGGGCCACCAGAAGCAGGATTCCAACCACTAGCAAGGTCAGTTTCGTGTACTCGAAGTTCGGATCTGGGCGGACCGACACGAGGTAGCGGGCAAATGCGATGAGCTTGTCCATAAAAGGGTGGGGTTAACCGTCTTCGTTAAGGCTTCGACGGTTTGATCATATTATAAAATCGAATCGGAATCACATTGTTTTTTCTTCTTGGGGTTGATTTTCCTCCTCCTTTTTGGCCGTTTTTTTGGAGACTTTTTTGTGAAGGATTTTGAGGGGGTGATGCTCGGTTTCGGACTCTTGGGCCTTCCCCTGGATACTTTCCAGAATCAGGCGATGCTCCAGCTCTTCGTAGTACCGCTCCATTACGGTTTTTCCGGGGCGAATGATGAGATAAAGCAGAGTACCAAGCACTGGGAAACCTATGTTGAGAAGGATCGCGAAGACCTGGAACATGAGGCTGTTAGAGCGGCTGATAGCGTCTCGCGTGACCCAAATAATGATCGAGAGCCACAAAAGTCCCACGTAGACCACGATCGCCAGCTGGAGCGTTTTGAAAGAAGGCGAGGTGATCATGGCAAGCCATTGGCTCAGATCCAAATTGAGAATCGAATCATAAAGGGCCGAGAACATGCGTGAGGTGGGTTAGGTGGCAGGTTGAATGAGTTTTTTGTGGGAACAATGGATGTAGG
>PMDG01000066.1 GCA_003154375.1 Candidatus Peregrinibacteria bacterium | reverse complement strand
CGTAGCGAGGAGTTGAAGCGGGTCTCGTGGGCCCCAGATAGAAGCGAGTGGCGCGAACCCGAGCGGACGGAGGCCGAAAGGCCGACTGGAGTGCAGGGCTCCGATGGGAAAACCGCGAAGGGGTTTTGGAATCGGAGAGTGCCACCCTTTTGCGAAAAGCTCGCGAAGCTAGGCGAAGCCTCCGAGAAACTTACCTTGAACGGGAAAGGCCGAGGAAACCGAAGCGGTTTCCACGAATATAATTTGGAGGTGCCGGTGGGGGTCGAACCCACGCATGGCGGTTTTGCAGACCGCAGTGTTAGCCACTTCACCACGGCACCCCGAAAATGTTGCTATCCATTTGTACCAAAACCCACTCAGGAAAGCAAATCGACGGCATCTTCGGTCACATCACCATGCCCCCTCCGCAAAAAGCCCTTTGGAACTCTGCACATTGGATCTCCAAAAAAGAGCGTAACAACTCGGCCTCCCCCTCTCTAACTGATTTCAGAATAGCCGCATGCAATCGCTCCATCTGGGCTTCGATGTCAATGTCGGGGAGGTTCTCGATTTTACCGAGCACCTTGAGGATCACCAATCGAACCAAAACCAGATCCTGAAGCACTACATCCTCAATTTGGCGTACCAGCACCCTTTCAGTCGGATCAATGGCCCGAAACAGACCCCTTTCATAAATCGGTTTATCCATAGTCAAAGATTAGCATGGCATTTAATCATATTTTAATATTTATGTAAATACCTTGCTGTCCACCCATGAGTTTGTCTCCGAAAAAAGCTGTGTTATCATGGCGCCGTCACCCTAATTCAAAACTTTTACCATGATTGATCCCAAGAAAACGAAACACCACGACCCGAAACAGGATTCAGGAGTCAGGAGTCAGGATTCAGCGAAGGCTGACGATTTGTCGAAAAAAGTCGAAGAGGCCCAAAAGAAGGATTCAGAAGTCAAAAATCAGGAATCAGCAAAACAGGAGATTCCCGCCTCCGCGGGAATGACAGAAGGGGCAGGAATGAAAAATGAGGACGAGTCGAAAAAGAAAATCGAGGAGCTGACCAACCACCTAGCCCGTTGCATGGCTGATTTGCAGAACTACCGACGGCGCTCCGAGGAAGACAAGGGTCGATTCGTTAAATTCGCGAATGCTGAAATGATCAAAATCCTGCTTCCAGCGCTTGAGAATTTGGATCGGAGTTGCAAACATTTGCCCTCAGCCTTGAAAGAGGATGCGTGGGCAAAAGGCGTGCTCCACACCCAGGCAGAAATCGCCAAGGCCATGGACAAGATCGGCGTGAAGCGGATCGAAACCGTGGGCAAAAAGATGGATCTCAAATTCCACGAAGTGTTGATGCAAGGGCCTGGCGAAAAGGAAATGATTACCGAGGAATTGGATCCTGGCTATACGCTCAATGGCGAAACGATCAAGGCGGCGAAAGTGAAAGTGGGTGACGGAACGAAAAAGGACTAAGAACTAAGGATTATGGAATAAGCGAGAACCAAGGCTTATACCTTAGTTCTTAGTCCCTAGTCCTAAATTATTTATTTGACACTCTGTTTTTAGCACTCTATAATGGTGAGTGCTAATTCCTTTTTACTAAATTCTAAACCAAACACTATGGGTAAGATTATTGGAATCGATCTCGGCACCACGTTCTCCTGCATGTCCGTCATGGAAGGCGGAGAACCTGTCGTCATCCCGAATGCCGAAGGCGCACGCACCACGCCGTCCGTCGTGTCCGAGAAGGACAACGACCGCCTTGTGGGCGTCATCGCTCGAAGGCAGGCGGTCACCAACCCCAAAAACACCATCTATTCGGCCAAGCGCCTCATCGGCCGCAAGTTCAGCGAGGTGAAGGACGAAGTGAAGAAACTCCCCTTCGACACTCGCGAAGCCAAGGATGGCGGAGTGGAAATCCATATGAACGGCAAGTGGTACCAACCCGCCGAGATCTCGGCCCGCGTGCTCCAAAAACTCAAGGCCGATGCCGAGGCTTATTTGGGCCAACCGGTCACCGAGGCGGTTATCACCTGCCCTGCATATTTTAACGACTCGCAACGCCAAGCTACCAAAGACGCCGGGCGCATCGCCGGGCTTGATGTGAAACGCATCATCAACGAGCCCACGGCCGCAGCCTTGGCCTATGGCTTGGACAAAAAGCAGAAGAACCAAAAAGTAGTTGTGTTCGACCTTGGCGGCGGAACGTTCGACGTTTCCGTTCTCGAGCTAGGCGATGGCGTATTCGAGGTCATCAGCACCAATGGCGACACGCATTTGGGCGGCGACGATTTCGACCAACGGATCATGGACTGGATGATCGCGGAATTCAAAAAGACCGATGGCATCGACCTCGGGAAGGACATGATGGCTGTCCAACGCCTCAAGGAAAAGGCTGAGATCGCCAAGATTGAGCTTTCCTCCGCCATGGAAACAGATATCAACCTTCCGTTCATCACTGCGGATTCCAGCGGGCCCAAACATTTGAACCTGAAGCTTTCCCGCTCCAAGATGGAGGAACTTTGCCACGACCTCTTGGAACGCTGCAAGGAGCCCTGCAAGAAAGCCATGAAAGATGCCAAACTCGATCTCAAAGACATCAACGAGGTGGTGATGGTCGGTGGCATGACCCGCATGCCGGCCGTGGTCGAGATCGCCAAAAAAATCTTCGACAAAGAACCCCATAAGGGCGTGAACCCCGATGAGGTGGTCGCCGTGGGCGCCGCCATCCAGGGCGGAGTGCTGATGGGCGATGTGAAAGACCTCCTTTTGCTCGACGTGACCCCTCTGACCCTCAGCGTTGAAACATTGGGAGGCGTTGCCACCCCAGTTATCGAGCGCAACACCACCATCCCGACCTC
>PMDG01000039.1:16827-17013 GCA_003154375.1 Candidatus Peregrinibacteria bacterium | reverse complement strand
GTCCTTTTTTCTGGACAATGTGGCCTCGATGCGCACTTTTTTCGCTTTTTTGCCTTGGCCATTCCTGGTGCTCATCCCGGCAGTCACCATGAGGCTTTGGGCCGAGGAACAGAAAATGGGAACCTTGGAAATCCTTTTCTCAACCCCGGTGACTGAGGGTGAGGCGGTGCTGGGCAAGTTTTTCGC
>PMDG01000039.1:0-16812 GCA_003154375.1 Candidatus Peregrinibacteria bacterium | reverse complement strand
TGGGGAAGCATTGTGGGCGGGTATGTGGGCGCCATCTTTTTGGGAGGCGCGTTTCTTGCCATCGGCCTCTGGATCTCAAGCCTGACCTCCAACCAGATCGTCGCTTTCATTTTTTCCGTTCTCGCGGTGTTTGCCCTTTATATCATCGGCCATCCGATCGTTTTACAAACCACCCCGGCAATGATCATGCCCTTTTTCCAATATCTGGGCATGAGCTCCCATTACATGAGCATTCTTCGCGGGGTCCTGGATAGCCGTGACGTGATTTACTATGTGACCCTCATCGCCCTTTTCCTTTATTTCAANNGTAGAGACACAAAATTTTGTGTCTCTACTAGTGTGCGTCCATAATTCATTTTATTTATGAATTTCCTCAAACGATTCCAATACGCCCGGGATTCCTACATGGTCACCGCCTTGATTGTGGCGATTGCCCTATTGGTCAATTTCATCGCCTCCCGCCATTTTGTCCGAGTCGATCTAACCGAGAACCATCTTTATGCCCTTTCCGATTCGAGCAAGACCATTATGCGGAACCTGGATGACATTGTGACCGTGAAAGTGCTTTTTTCAGAGACCTTGCCGCCCCACCTCTTCGCGGTTCGCCAATATGTGGATGATGTGTTGGAGGAACTCGCTTCCTACTCGAAAGGAAGGCTCCAGGTCCTAAATCTAAACCCCGATAGCCCGGATTCAGCTAGCGAAGCCCAGAAGCTCGGCATTCCCCAGGTCCAGATGAACATCATTGAAAAGGATAAGCTTGAGGTGAAGAACGGTTTTTTGGGCATCGCGGTCCTTTACGGAGACAAGAAGGAGGTTCTGCCTGTGGTCCAACAGTCTGATAGCGTGGAATACGATCTTATGGCGGCCATCAAGAAGGTCACTGCCAAGCAGGAGAAGGCCGTCGCCTTTATCACGGGACACGAAGAACCTTCTTTGGATGAGAAAGTCGGGGTCGGAACCCCTGGCGATTCCTATTCCTACCTGAAGAAGGCTTTGGATCGGAATTACAGGGTTCAGGAGGTCACCCTCACGGATGAAAAATCCCTTGATGGATTCGATACGGTAATGGTGGCGGGTCCCAAGACCGCGTATTCCGAAAAGGAGCAATATTTGATCGATCAGTTTCTGATGAAGGGCGGGAATTTGGTGGCGCTATTGGATACCGTCGATGTTTCGCAGGATCTTCAGACCACCCAACCCACTCTCGGGGTATCAGACCTTCTGGAAACCTACGGTGTCGGCCTTGAGAAGTCTTTGGCGTTGGACCTTTCCAGCGAAAACGCCTCTTTCAACCAGGGATTCATGAATTTCATCGTTCCCTATCCTTTCTGGATCCGCGCGGTCAAAAATTTCTTTGAGCCTGGGAATCCCATTGTGGCTAAACTCGATTCAATCGTTTTCCCTTGGACCAGTCCGCTTAAATTGATCCCCGTTACTGGGGTGACCGAGACCGCCTTGGTCAAATCCACCGCGAACGCATGGAGCCAGGTCGCGCCATTCAATTTGGCCCCGAACCAGGTTCAGGGATCCAGCCAAAAGAGCCAATATCCCTTGGCTGTCCTCCTCAAAGGTAACTTTCCAAGCGCCTTCAAGGGGAAACGAAGCCCAATTCCTTCCGCGACTATTATCCAGGCCTCCTCCAAGTCTGGCCAGATCCTCGTGATTGGGAATTCCCGAATCGTTTTGGATCGTTTCCTCACCATGTTCCCCCAGAACCTCACCTTCCTGATGAATGCGGTCGATGACATGACCATGGATCAGTCCCTCATCGCCATCCGCTCGAGATCCGCTTTCGACCTTCCCCTCAAGGATCTTTCTGCCACCGAGCGTGAAACGGTCAAATATATTGGCATATTCCTAATGCCGATCTTGGTTATCCTTTACGGGGTCCTTCGTTCTTTTGCCCGCAAACGCAAGCCGTTAATCCAATAATATTCTATCGTTTCCGAATAAGCCTCTCCCCATGAACCCTTTCCAGAAATCGATTTCCCTGATCAGCGGAATGAGTTTGGTCAAGAAAACACTGATCGTGTTTTTTTGTCTCCTTTTTTTCGTTTTGGTTGTTGAGCGGCCGGGCAGTTCCGACTCAAGGAGACTTGATGGCGCAAAACTCCTTTTCCCTAAACTTTTGGCTTTGCAAGTTTCCAAGGTCGAGCTCAGCAACCTTCCTGAACCGACTCCGATATTAACGCTTGCCAAAGCCGATGGGCTTTGGAAGGTGGTCAATGGTCATTCCTTTCCCGCCGACCGAGAGCGCATTGACCGTTTTCTGGCCATTTTGGAAAACATGGTGAGCGAGCAGGTCGTTTCGAACAATCCGGGGCGGACCGCTATTTATGCCCTGGATCAGAAAACATCCCCCCACGTCAAAGTATGGGATGGTCGAGACCGGCTTGTCGCCGATCTTTTGGTCGGAAAAAACGATGCCGATGGCCGTCAATTCGTCTTAGTGGCTGGCTCGAATGATGTGATCTCGGTGACGCAAAATCTCAATTCCCTCCTTTTGCAGGATCTGGACGGCTGGAAGGACAAGACTTTGCTGTCGCTCTCAGAGTCTGATGCCCAGCGTCTCGTGCTCAGCAAGGGGGCCGAGGACACGATTCTAGAGAAGAAAAACGGACAATGGCGTTTGGTTTCCCCTGAGGACCGTGAACCGGATCCTTTAGCCCTCAGGACCCTTTTCGAGTCGCTAAAAAACTTTCGTGCCGATCGGTTGGCCGATTCCTTGGAGGGGACACAGGTTAATTTTGACAAACCCGACTACAATCTTTCAGTGCGCCTGATCGATGGCACCCTTAAGTCGGTTGTCTTTTCGGCATCAAAAGACCGTTTAACCTATTTCGCAAAAAATGGAGACCAAAGCCTGATCTACACGGTTCCCGCTTCCCAAGTCGAAAACCTTTTTGGGCTGAAATTCAAGAGTTCGGCTCCAGCCAAGTAGGCCTTAGGCTCGGATTTTTTTCATCAATTCTTCGCTGATGTCCGAGTTGCTATAGACATTAGTGACATCCAAATCCTCTTCAAGGGCATTAAGGAATTCCAGGACGTTTTTTGCCTTGGCCTCGTCCTCGATTTTCATCAGCTCCTTAGGTTTCATGGTCACCTCTGCCTTCTCGATTTCGACCCCTTTGGATTTTAAGGTCTCCATCACTTGGTGAAGGGCGGTGAACGGGGTGTAGATATCCACAGTGTCGCCTTCGGTCTTTATGTCATCGGCGCCCGCGTCGATGGCCAAAAGCTCCAATTCCTCGGGTTTCCCATTGGCTTTGGCCACGATGAGCCCCTTTCGGTCGAACATCCAGCCCACGCTGCCCGTGCTCCCTATGTTCCCTCCTCGTTTGGTGAACACGGTCCGCACATTGGTAATCGTGCGGTTTTTATTGTCCGTGAGGCATTCCACAATCACTGCGATACCGGCTGGCCCGTAGCCTTCATAGGAAATCTCCGAGATCTCCGCTACGCCTTTGAGCTCCCCGGTTCCGCGCTTGATAGCCCGATCGATGTTAACGTTTGGAAAATTGTCCTTTTTCGCATTGTCGATCGCGAGACGGAGCGAAGAGTTCATAGTGGGATCGCCCCCCTTGCGAGCCGCGAGAGTGATCAAGTTCCCATGGCGGGTGAAAATCTTGCCGCGCAGGGCATCATTGAAGCCCTTTTCAACATTGTGGTGACCAGACATATATTATTGATTACGAATTGTGGACTTGATTCCGACTTACGCTACCATGCGGCCCACTATACGGCCCACCATTCGGATCTATTCAATTTAAAAGGGGCACGTCTGCGACTATGACATGCCCCTTTCAATTTTTCAATGGTTGTTTCCGATTATTTGCGGTACATAGTCACAAAGGGGACTAGGGCCATCTCGCGAGAGAGTTTGATGGCATTGCTCAATGCCTTCTGGTGCCTGAGGCAGACGCCAGAGTAGTAGCGGGCCTTGATCCGCTTGAAGCCATCGATGAAGAGGCGGAGGGTCTTGAGGTCTTTGTAATCGATGTGGTCGATTTGGTTGGTGCAGAAGGTGCAGCGGCGTTTGCCGACAGGGTGCTTCTGGTTTGTGGAGAAAATGATGTTAGCCATATAACTATGATTAAGGTGATTAGAGTGATTAAGTCGAGGAATGATTGTGATTTGACCCTTAGGTTCTCAAGTGCCAAATCAATAACCTCATTAATCCCGCATTGAATTATAATTTGAGATCGTTACCTCCTAGCATCGCGTCGAGCTTTTTATCAAGATCAACAGCATTCGCCTCTTTGCCCTTGTCCTCGGATTTTTCTGGCTTAGCCATGACGGAAGGGCCTGAATGCTTGACGCTGGTGTTGGCCATGCTTCCCGAACTCTTTTTCACAAAGAAATCCTTTTTCCTGGGTTCCTCTTTCACATACGTGAGATCGAACTTGGTGTAAACGTGCCCTTCTGGCAGTCTGATCACCAGAGATCGGACCACTTCCTTATCGATGCGGAGCGCCTCTTTGATCTCTTTCAAAAAAGACGCAGGCATCTCGGCGTTGTACACCATGTAAAGGCCGTCATCTTTTCTCTTGATGCGGTAAGCGAGCGCGCGTTTGCCCCAATAATCCTTCGAGGTCACCTTTCCACCGCTTTTCGCGATCATTTCCTCGAATTCGCCAAGTTTCTTGGTGACTTCGGATTCCCGAAGCTCGGGATTCAAAATAATCATCAGCTCATAGAGGCCGACATTGGACTGAGCCTTGTTTTCCAAGGCAGTTGCTTTGGTCATTGGTAAATCTTTATGGACTAAACACTAGACTCTAAGGTCAGTGGCGCCCCATCCTACACTAAAGTTTCGGAGGGGGAAAGATTGCGAACGTATTTTACGGCTTTTTTGGCCTTTTGCAAGCGAATTTTACTCAAAATCAAGGATTCAGAATTCAGGATTCAGGATTCAGCCGTTCGATTTCTGCTAAACTAGATGCATGACCATGATACACCAGAGCAAAAAAGCAAAGGCCAAGGCGATTGTCGAGATTTTGGAACGGTTGTTTCCAGTCGTGCCAATCCCGTTGAAACATCGGGATCCGTTTACCCTGCTTGTTGCCGTGATGCTTTCGGGGCGATCTACCGATGCGATGGTGAACCGGGTGACTCCTGCGCTTTTCACCAAGGCCGACACCCCCCAAAAGATGGCTCGATTGTCCGTTGCGGAGATCCGGGCGATCATCAAGCCCTGCGGCCTGTCGCCAGCCAAGTCCAAAAATATTCATGCGACCTCGAAAATACTGGTCGATCAATTTGATGGCAAAGTGCCACGGACTTTCGAGGAATTGGAATCCCTACCCGGGGTCGGACATAAGACCGCTTCGGTCGTGATGTCGCAGGCGTTCAGGATTCCCGCCTTCCCCGTGGATACCCATATCCATCGGTTGGCGCACCGTTGGGGGCTGAGCAATGGAAGAAATGTGAAACAAACGGAAAAAGACCTGAAGCGGGTTTTCCCAAAGGAGCTTTGGAACAAATTACACCTCCAAATGATCTATTTCGGGCGACAGTACTGCCCGGCACGGGGGCATGATGAAAAGAAATGCCCGATTTGCAGCCGATTCTGTCGGCGAAAATGAACAACGTTAATTGCGGATTGGGCGATTTTATCGCGAGAATCGAACTACCCTAAAAACCGCCTTAAGATTGCCCTAATGTCTTCAGCAAATGCGACTTTGAATTGATTCATCGAGGAAGGCACATTTTCAAGCAATTGATTGATGGTTTCTATCTCTTTTAGTACCCATGCGTTTTTTTCATTATCCATTTCCGCTTCTTTTATTTGCATTGCTTTTATCGGATCTCTTTTTTCATCGAACAGGCCAGAATAAATAGTGCTGCATTTTTCAAGTTTTCCCGAAAAGGGTTTATCTGACGGATTCATCTCCATACGAAAGTAAGTTCCATATCCATCTTTGCCGACCTCGAGTCGGAATTTTTTGTCTGCAATTTCGCCCCTTAGTTCAAAGGTTGACCCGTGCCCCGATTTGTTAAAGATGAAAACTCCATCTTTGATATAGATACGCTTTTGCACATCTCCGTCATATTTCCCAAAAGCCAAATTTTCCTCACTGTCTAAACGCTTTTCGAGCAACTCAATAAATCTTGATTCAAGATTCCCCATTTCCGGAGAAAATTCACGAATTTCTTGATCCATAATGATAACGATAGATTTTAATTATTTATTATTTTATATATAAAATGTTATTTTGTCAATACCTAAATGAATACAATTATTTTGAATAGCATTCTTTCATGCCTTGCGCTCTTTTTTGATGATGAGTATGGTTATTTGGCCATGATCTTTTTAGATGTTTTAAACAAAGAACAGCGCGAGGCGGCCGAGACCCTGACAGGCCCCCTTTTGATCGTGGCGGGGGCGGGGAGCGGAAAGACGCGTGCGCTCACGACCCGTATCGCAAACCTGATTGCGCAGGGGGTGGCCCGGCCGTGGCAGATTTTGGCGGTCACGTTCACCAACAAGGCTGCCAAGGAGATGAAGACTAGGGTCGACAAACTTCTCGAAAAGCATTTTCCAGGGCACGACCCGAAACATACCCCAACCATTGGGACTTTTCACTCGATTTGCGCCCGAATTCTGCGATCTCATCCTGAACTGATCGGTCGTGAAAAATCGTTTGTGATCTACGACGACATGGATAGCGAAAGCCTGATCAAGCGGGTAATGAAAGAAAAAATGATTGACGATGAACGCACGAAGCCGCGGGCGGTGCTGGGCGCCATCTCGAATGCGAAGAATCGGCTGAAAGGCCCAGAACAACTTCGACTGACCGCCTCTCGATCGTTCGACAAGACGGTGGCGGACCTTTATATCGAATACGAGAAGCACCTGAAGCAGAACAACGCCCTTGACTTCGATGACCTTTTGCTTTGCACGGTTCGTCTGTTTCAGGAGCACCCCGAAGTGCTGGATCATTATCAGGAAAAATGGCGCTTCATCAGCGTGGACGAGTACCAGGACACCAACCATGTGCAGTACGTGCTCACCAAGCTCCTCGCTTCCAAATACCGCAATCTTTGCGTGATCGGGGATAGCGATCAATCCATTTACGGCTTCCGAGGTGCGGATATCCGCAACATCCTCGATTTCGAGAAGGATTACCCCGAGGCCAAGTTGATCAAATTGGAGCAGAACTACCGATCCACCCAGACGATTCTGGATGCCGCGGACGCCATTATCGAGAAGAACAAGCAACGGAAGTCCAAGAAGATGTGGACCGAGCAGAAGGGCGGCGACCCCATTCAGATCTGGCACCTTTCCTCCGAATACGAAGAGGCGGAACGGATTGCCACAGAAATCGGACGTTTGCGTCGAGAGGAAGAGGCGACACTAAACGACATCGTGATCCTTTATCGCACCAACGCACAGTCGCGTGTGCTTGAGGAGGCTTTGCTCAAGGCGGGTTATCCGTACAAGGTGATCGGTGGCGTGCGGTTTTACGCCCGCAAAGAGGTGAAGGATATTTTGTCCTATTTGCGAATCATTTTGAATCCGAACGACACGGATTCGCTCCTTCGCATCATCAATGTTCCGACGAGGAAGATCGGCGGAACCACGATTCATAAATTGCAGGAGTTTGCTGTGGGGCGATCGCTCACGCTTGGCGAAGTGATGAAGCATATCGAGATGGTCACCGAGCTCCCCGAAAACACCCGTGATCGCCTGTCGAAGTTTTGGGCCCAAGTGGAAGGCTGGAAGGAGCAGTCCCAAAAATTGCCCGTTTCAGAACTCATGGAACGGATTATCAAGGATATCGGCTTCAAGGTTTTTTTGGAGGATGGAACCGAGGAGGGAGAGATGCGTTACGAGAATATTCTGGAATTGGTGTCCGTTGCCACCAAGTACGATGGGCTGGAGCCGGTTGAATCCCTCTCGTCTTTTTTGGAAGAAGTCGCGCTGGTGGCGGAAACCGACAAATTGATGCACGAGGAGGATGCCATCACTTTGATGACGCTCCATTCCGTGAAAGGGCTCGAATATTCCTATGTTTTCATCGCCGGATGCGAGGAGAATCTTTTTCCGCATAGCCGGACTTTGTACAACCCCGAGGAATTGGAGGAGGAGCGTCGCCTTATGTACGTGGGGGTGACCCGCGCCATGGAACGCCTGTACCTGGTCGCGGCCAAGCAACGGCAGATCTTCGGCGAATACCAGCACAATCCGATTTCACGTTTTGTTCACGATATCCCCGAATCGTTGACCGAACGCGAAGGCATGGAAAAGACCAAGGCTTACCATTATGAGCCTGTGGTTTCCGAATTTGACCAGCGACCCAAGGAGGAGATTTTGGAACGGCTTACCGCGGAGCAAAAGTTCAAGGATGGCGACAGGGTTCGCCATGCGAGCTTTGGGGAGGGGATTGTGGTGGAGCGGCGTGGCGACCTTGTGACTATCGCGTTCAAGGACAAGCTGTGGGGCATCAAGAAATTCGCGGCGAATATTGCGCCTTTGGAGAAGATCGTCTGATTTGGTTTCGGATTCGACTTTCGGACTCATCCTTTTAGCGTGCGCTAGAGATTTAATTGACAAAAATTAAATAAAATTGTACATTAATCATCCGTTTGCAGTTGGCCTTTAACAATTAGCGCGGTTTAATCGACATCGCCATAGGGCTGCAGTCGACAACCGCAGGAGCGGAACATGAAGATGATCGTCGCTATGATGCTCGTCGTTGCCTTCCAGCTTTTCACCGTCTCGGCCCAGGCTGAAGTGGTCGACTCCCACACGTCCAAGGACGACTCATCTGGAGTTTTCATCCAGGCTGGGCAGGACACTTACCTGTCCCGTATGATCTTCACCTTCGGGTGGGATACTTGGGCTGATGTCCTGGGTGGCGACCGGTTCGCTTACCGTGTCCACGGAACCTTTGGGTTTTTCCCTACTCACGATTCGTACCCGAACCTCTCGCTCGGGGCCGGTTTCGGATTCGGGACCCGCAACAAGTTCATGTTGGGTCCATTCCTGGACGCTGGCATCGCCTTCAAGGAAACGAAGCCAACCCTTCTTCTGCAGACCGGCCTGACCCTTTCCCTTTACGCGGGATTGGTCGGCGTCGGCGGGAACTGGGGCCGTGTCGGACTCGTGACGGATTTCGGCACCACCTTCATGCCGATGGACAACTCGTACAAGCCGTTCAACGGCATGATCTGGCGTGTCGGTGTTCTCATCCCGTATTGACCACCGCTCCACCCTCCAACTCGCAAACGATAAGGGGCCACAGCACACGCTGTCGGCCCCTTTTTCGCTTTAACCTTTGTTTTCCGAAAACCTTTAAAAAAGGTTTTCGGCCTTTCCCAAATATAGGATAAAATGATTTTGAAGCTCAGCTAAGCTTCGCGAGCTTTTCGCGGGACCCACAAGACCCGCTTCAACTCCTCGCTACGCCCGCTTCGCTCCAAAATCATTTTTTAATTTAATACATTGAGTAAAGTTCAAGAACTCAAAGATCTGCTGCAGCATTATGGCCTTTGGGCCAATCGGAATTTGGGCCAGAATTTTTTGGTGACGGAATCGGTATTCGATAAAATTCTCGGCGCCGCGGATCTGAAGCCCGATGACACGGTGATCGAGGTGGGGCCCGGGACGGGTTTTTTGACCGAAAAGCTCGTTGAGAAAGTGAAAAAGGTGATCGCGGTCGAGTACGATGCGGGTATGGTGCGGCTTTTAAGGGAACGTTTTTTTAATGTCAAAAATTTGGAGATCATCCATTCGGACATCCTCAAGTTTTGGATTCGAGGTTCGGGAGTTTTGCCCCGAAAATACAAGGTGGTCGCGAACATCCCGTATTACATCACTTCGCCCCTCATCAAACTTTTTTTGCAGTCCGATTGCCGGCCGACCCAAATGGTCATCTTAGTGCAGAGGGAGGTTGCGGACAAGGTGTGTGGAAACGGCGACAAGGGGGTGCTCACACTCGAGACCCAATTGTTCGGGAGTCCGAAGATCATCGATATCGTCCCTCCTGGCGCCTTTTGGCCCGCTCCTAAGGTGGAATCCGCCATCCTCCAGATCAAGGTTTTCCCGAAGCCCAAGGTACCCGAGAAAGACGTTCAGGACTTTATCCGCCTGATCAAATTCGGATTCAACCAACGACGCAAAAAGCTAGCCAATTCACTGGAAGCAGGACTTCGCATCGATATCAACTTGATTCGGGAAGCGATGACCAAAGCCAAGATCGATCTCAGTTGGCGTGCCGAGAATTTGGAGATAGGGGATTGGCAGCGTGTGTTAAAGGAATTGACCCGTTCGACACTTCGACCCTTCGACGGACTCAGGGCTCAGTGCTCAGGGTCACTTTCGAAAAAATCTAATGGATTGACAAAATTAAAAAATTAGTTATAATACTTCCCATTTAACGCGCCCTTCCCGGACCGTTCTATGGGAAGGACTTCCAAAACCATCGCGTTCCTGGCCGGATTTCTGGCTGGTGTACTTGGATATCTCGTTGTCCAGCCATCTCTTTTGGCGTGCGGCCTTTTGTTGTTTGTTGCGATCGGGATCATCCTCCTTTTTAGGAGGTCTAAATTTTGCATTTTGTTTTTCCTGATCGTAGGTCTCGCCCTTGGTTTCGGGCGTGCGCGACTTTCTGAACACCATGTGAGCCCTTCGGTTATCGATTTTTATAATGGCCAGACGGTTGATATCGAAGGGGTGATCAGCGAGGTGGATGTGCGGAGGGACAAGGCGAAATACACGGTTACCGTTGTGGAACCGGTTGTGGCACCCATCGTGGCGGGGGCGAAGGGGGATGTCTTGATTTCTCTCGACAAATACCCGCAATACAAATACGGGGACCGGCTAAAAATTTATGGGAAACTCGAGGCTCCGGGCATATTCGATGGTTTTTCTTACGAAAACTATTTAAGCCGATTCGGCATCTATTCCGTTATGAACAAGCCTTGGGTCACTGTTGTACGATCCGGGGAAGGAAGTGCCTTTTGGGGCATTATGTCTGCACTTCAGAATGGATTTATGGATCGGATCAACCATTTGTTTCCAGAGCCTTACGCCAGTTTTGAGGCTGGGCTTCTTATTGGCGCGCGAAAGGGGATTCCACCAGATCTGACTGCCGAATTCAACACGGTCGGCCTATCCCACATTGTTGCGATCAGCGGGTTCAACATCACGGTTATTCTTTCTTTGGTTCTGTGGATGCTCAAAGGATTGCCTCGAAAAGCGGGATTTTGGGTCGCGGTTGGTGCCGTGATCCTTTTCACTTTGTTTGTGGGCGCAAGCCCCTCAGTCACTCGGGCGGCTATCATGGGAATCTTGGGTTTGGTCGCCTTGCACCATGGTCGCCAAAGCAATATTCATCTCACCGTCCTGTATGCCGCTTTTTTCATGACGCTTTGGAACCCCAAGATCCTGTGGTGGGATGTAGGGTTCCAGCTTTCCTTCGCCGCGGTCATGGGGCTGATTTACGTGGTTCCGCACCTTGGGCCGTGGCTTAACCGCCTCCCCGAGACTTTCGGGATTCGCGAGGCGATCCAGATGACGCTTTCCGCCCAAGTGATGGCTTTCCCCATCATCGCGTTTGCGTTTGGACGCTTTTCGTTGATCGCCCCGCTCGCCAACCTTTTGGTCGCGTTCGCCATTCCACCCGCCATGCTTCTCGGGTTCCTGGCACTCCTTTTTTCTTTCGTTTTTCCATCGCTTGGGCTTGTTTTCGCGTTTGGCACGAGTGGCGTTTTAGCCTACGTTTTAAAAGTGGTGGAAGTGCTATCCAAAGTTCCTTTGGCGAGCCTTTCATTGCCTACTATTCAGGCTTGGCTGGTGCCCGCCTATTACATTTTATTGGCATTGATCCTGGCAAGGTCCTATTTGTTTGCGCGGAACTCGATTCCAAGTCGCATAAAATCGTCTCTCAAATGATATTGACTAATTATAATTAATATGTTAAAATCGCAACCTTTTCAAAGCGGATCACTCCGACTTCACTCCCTCCATGATCCGACTTTCAACCTCTTCCATGCCCAATTCGAACGACAAGCAAAGGCCACCCGCGCTTCCGACCAGCGAAAGCCCAAAAACCATACTGAAACTTGTGGAAAGTTCTCATGAGTCTGTGATGGAAGTGCTCGATTCCGACATCTTGCCGTTTGTTCCTGGTGACGTCTCAGTAACGGAAGGCCCTCAAGCCTTTTCTTTCACAGACGACAAGCCGGAAAAAACCTCCGAAAATCCCTCCATTAAAGCCTTGGCCGACAAAATCAATTTTTTGATCAAAGTCGCCTTTTCCTTCAGGAATCGGGAGGATTTTTTGAAGCAAATCCAAAATTTTATTTTCCAGTCCATCAGCAAGGACAAGAACGACCCCGCAGACCAGCCCAAATTGACTCTTTGGTGGTCGATCGACGATGTTCGCAAGAAAGCACCAAAGGGCCGTGAGCCCCTCCGTGATGACGAAAAAGTCAGGAACGCCCTTCCACGAGGCTCCTCGGTCCCCGTGTTCCATGCGATCAACGAGCTTATCGAAACCATTTCATCGATGGAACTTTTTTTAAGGGCTTACCTCTGCGATACAAAGACTAGCTCCAATGGGAATTCCTTCGAAGGCAGGTTGATGGATATCATCCTCCATTTCCCGCTTCTTTCCAACCTCCCCTCAACCTCTCTCGATACTTTCAAATTGGGTCTCCGCAACCATTTTATCCGAAAGGGACTCACCAAGCCTATGCCTCCCTTGGAGGAATTTTGCGTGACCTATTCTTTTTTAAAAGATCTTTTGGACCGATGCAAGGCACCTTCTTCCATTGTTGTTGACCCGATCCCCCTTGATCTCAAAGCAGGTGAATTGGCCGATCGGATGGTCCAGTCGTGCGTTTCAATTGCCCAAGGTCCCAATGCTCAGTTGCCCGCCAGTGATTCTCCTCGAACCAAAGCCCCTGAAAAAACCAATATCGAGCATCAGAAAATCCGCGATTCCCTGGAATCCAAGGCCCCCCAATGCTGTGGGGCGATCAAAAATCTTATCGCGCTGTCCCATCACCAGGACTCCAAATCGATTGTCCCTTTTGACCCCCAGGTTCTCATTCAGGACCTCGTTCCGAAACCCATGCCGGATTTTCCAAGTTCCTTTACGGGCTTTATGGAATTGGTTTTGCTGATCCAGTCCAATGTCGAGAATGCCCGTGAACTCGATACCCTTGCGGCCGGGATGGAGCTCAATTTTCTAAAATCCTCGACCCGAAATGCCGACTGGTGGAAGGTTATCGGGAAAACCTCGGCCAGTCCCTCGAGTCCGGAAAACCAGAAGTGGTTTCAAACTTTAAGCGGGCCCTACATTCGCTCCGAAGACATTCAATTTATTCCTTCGCCAACCCCGGCGGATGTCGAGGCCCTTGCACGCGCGATGCTAATCCTTGAGCCTGGCGATTTGCCGAAAGGATTGGTCCAGGAGGTTTTGAAAAAATTTCCCAATCAGCTCGACCTACGGAAAGCCGAACTTTTCATGCAGGACTTTTTGAGCCAGAGGGATCGAGTGGTCCTCTCAAGGAGCATCCGGCATCACATATCGCTTGTATTGTCGGATAAAGGGGATTCCGAATCTTTTGCGCAAAAAATCCACGATGACACCTTGGGTTATGTTCAGAACAACAATGTGCTGATCAGGGAATATGTCCGAAATCACGAGTTGGTCCGAAAGCTTTCCAGATTTGAGCATTCCAAGAAGCCACAAGATTGTTTCGAAAACGACCATGAGAGGATTTTCGAAAATCTGAAGCTGCTGGTGCCTGGGCTTTTCCGTGACGAAGCTCCCTTTGCCTTGTCCGACATCGAGTTCAACAGGCTTTACACCTCTTCAATCCGATGCAACCCCTCAAGGAATTTCGACACAGCCCAACTCGGAATCACAAACCAGGATTTGGTGGAAGCGGCCGATGAGTGGCTTCGATCGGTGCATGACAGGGAACCCAACCCCTTTCCTTACATTTTGGATTATTCACGCACCATCCTGCTCAATTCCCTTTTTCCCAAGAGGTCGGGTGGCGTACCGGCAGGCTATCCACCTGAGAACCTGATTTTTTCCCAAAGCGGGTCCACCGCGTTCGACCTTATTTCATCCCTCATCCTTCCCAAGGCGGATGATCATATTTTGACCTCTTCCGAGGAATACGATTCTTTCATCAAATTGCAAAATCTGCGCGAGACCTTGTGCACTCCTTTGGATTCCATCAAAGGAAGATCCGAAGACGAAATGAAAATGGAATTGATGAAAAAGCTCAAGGCGGACAAAAATATCCGATTCGTGTTGGTCAGCGATATCACTCGCCGTGGAACCATGATGCCCTTGAAAATTTTTGTCTGGGCCAGGGAAGCCTTGGCGTCAGAAGGGCGCCCCCTATTCCTGATTGTGGATGGATGCCAATCTTTCGGTAGGAAGCCTTTCGATTTCCAAGCGATTCGGCCCGACGCCTTCTTCGTGTCGGGTATCAAAGTCGCGGATACCGGGCAAGGTGGATTCGCTTTGGTTTCAAAAGCCATCGCGGACTTCCGTGGCAGACGGGTGCTCGATTGCGGATCTCAAATTGAACAAATCATGGCCAGACTACTTCTGGCGTCAGATCCGAGGGCTTTGCTGGTGAGCGACCGCGATGATATTTTGGATCCCACTCAACGCCAGGTTGCGCTCCGAGACCTTTCTTTCAAATTTGTCTCACTGCTCGACAAACTGATTCCCAAAGGCCGATTCGAGATATTGAGACCTTCCCATCTCTATCGGGATTCGAGCCAGAACCCGATTCAGGATCAGCTCGCAGGGCTTTTCGAGTGCAAAATCCAAGGTTTTTCACGTGACAAGGTGGCCGAGATCGCCCAAAGATTCGGCCTTCATATCGCATCATCCTATGATGATCCGATCGAATCGGTGAACAGCTTTCGAATCGCTCTCCATCCCCGCATGGGCAACCAGTCCGTGTTGCTATTGGCCTATGTCCTTTATCTGATCACCGAGATGAAACGTCTGAACTTGTCGTCGGTCGAGGATTGCCATAAGCTGCTCCTGAAATCGATGCCACCGAAGTCAAAGGCGGCCTAATGGTTTTGCCTTGTGCCAGAAAAAATTATTGAGCCCTTTAGAGTTGGGATAACGAGCCACTCACCACTTTTTAGACCTTTCCCTTTTTCGTTCGGAGCACATCCAGTCGGGCGGCCTCCTTCCAAGCCAGCTCAAAAGCAACCGACATCGCGCCATAGATTTCCCGGCTTTCAATGATGACGCCCAGCCTCTCCCTCAGCGAGGTGATGTTGAGTTTTTCGTCGTAGATCTGAATTTCGGGGGTGAAATGGTACTTCTGATGGGGGATCAGGCAGCCTTCCCTCATCTCCGATTTGTCCCTTTTGGCCTCCTCGATATCCAGAGGGGTGTCCGGGTGGATCCATCGGATCGGGATCTTTTTTTGGACGCGACGGTCGAAATAGGACTTGAAGTACTCATTTAGCTTTTCGATCATCATATCGAAACAGGCGAACGAGCGGATGGTCTCGGACGAGGTGAGCGTGTCGTCGTAGACTTTCATGATGCCCTCATCCCCTTCGTAAAAGGTCACCTTGGGCTTTGCGTGCCCTGTCTTGAAACGCGTCTCCAGCTCGGCCATGACTTCCTCGAGATCCCGTATTCTCGTGTCGATCTTCGCATTTTCATCGATCCGTTTCTTTTCCAAGATATGGATCAGACTTTCTGGCTCTTCGGCGCTGTAGTATTGGCTGTTCCCCACGACCTTTTTTTTGACGAGCCCTCGTTCCGACAAACGATCCAGAACGAATCGGGTGGTGTTTCTGGGCATCTTCACCAACTTCCCGATGGTCGAGGCGGGCTGTTCACCGTGCCCAAGCACCGCCATGAAAACGCGCCCCTCCTTCTCATTCAGCCCGATACTCTTCACAATGGATTCGATCATGGTCGTGATTTTTTATCGAAGGTAAAAATTTTCTCTTTTCGCTTTTTCCGGGGGTCGGTCCGATCCGCCTCTTTCCAGGCCAATTCGAAAATCACCTTGAACGCGGTGGCGATCTCTTCGCTTTCGATGCGAATCCCCAGTAGCTCTTTCCAGGAAATCATCAGCAAGAAATTGTCGTACACCAGGATTTCAGGCGTGAAATAATAGTCTTTATGGGGGACGAGCCGGCTTTCCCTCAATTCGGCCTTGTCCGATTTCGCTTTCGCGATCCCTGCCGGCGTGTCGGGATGGATTCGACGGACCCTGATCTGTCTTTCGAGGCGGCGTTCGTGATGGGATTTGAAATAGTCCGAGAAGACAGAGCCCATCACGTCGTAACACCCGAATGAGCGGAGCGTTTCCGTGGATTTGAGCGTCCCCTCGTACATGCTGATCACTCCCTCCTTGCCTTCATAGAAGGCGACGTGCGGCCTTGTGCTCTTGGGCTTGTATTGGCTTTTCAGTTCCTCGATGTTCCGTTTCACCAATTCGATCTTCTTGCCGTATTCCACATTCACCTTGGCGCGTTCCTGCTCTAGGCGTCCGATCAGGGCTTTCGGCTGTTCGGGCGTATAAAGCTGGGTGTTTGCCTTGTACGTTTTGCCTACGAAGCCCGCCTCAGTCAGCTCATCCAATAGGAAGCGGGCCGTATTGCGGGGGACTTGGGTTCTTCGGGCGATGGTCGAAGCCGGCTGGGTTCCGAATTCCAGCAGGGCCAGATAAATCCGCATCGCCTTGGGCCCCATGCCCATACGGCTGAGGACCTTTTCCAACCAATCTCCGGACAACGCCGATGTTTGACTACTTTTTTTTGTCATAATTTATGATGACAATATTTTATTG
>PMDG01000043.1 GCA_003154375.1 Candidatus Peregrinibacteria bacterium | reverse complement strand
TCTTGGCGATGTCGTCCTCCTGGATGAGTACTCGCTTGGCGCTGTTCTGGCTTTCTTCTTTTATTTTCTCGATATTCTTGAGGACGGCTTCCTTCTTTTCCTTCAGCTTGGAAGCCTTCTCGTATTGTTGGTTGTAGACCTGATTTTCGATCTGCTTCTCGATCTTGGCGATCTTCTCCTTTTCCTCGAGGATAAGCGGGGAGTTGAACTGGGAACGAGCCCCCATCAGGGCCGAGGTCTCGTCGATCAGGTNNGGCCTTGTCGGGCAGGAATCGGTCCACGATGTAGCGCTTGGAAAGACGCACCGCGGCTTTGATCGCCTCATCGGAAATCGTCAAATTGTGGAATTTTTCGTAAGCGGGTCGTAGGCCTTGCATGATCAGGACACATTCGTCGTCCGTGGGCTCGTCCACCTGGATGGGCTGGAAGCGGCGCTCCAAGGCCTTGTCCTTCTCGATCACTTTGCGGTATTCGTCGATTGTCGTGGCGCCGATGATCTGAAGTGATCCTCTGGAAAGTGCGGGCTTGAGCAAATTAGCGGCATCCAAGCTGCCCTCGGCGGAACCGGTGCCCGAAAGCGTGTGGATCTCGTCGATGAACAGGATGAAATCGTTCTCGACCTTCATGGCCTCCTCAATGATGCTTTTCATGCGCTCCTCGAATTCGCCACGGTATTTGGTTCCGGCGATCACGCTAGAAAGCGAAAGGAGCAAAATCTGCTTGTTGGAAAGCGAGGCGGGCACGTTGCCCTGCACAATGGCTTGGGCCAAACCTTCCACCACAGCGGTCTTGCCGACTCCGGGATCTCCGATGATCACAGGGTTGTTTTTGGTCTTGCGGTTCAAAATGTGAATCATGCGCTCCGTCTCCTTCTTTCTCCCAATGATGGGGTCGATCTCACCCTTCTTGAACTTCTCGTTCAGGTTGGTGGTGAAATAATCGAGCGCCGGGGTCTTGGATTTCTTTTTGAGCTGTTCGGGGCCAGGGCCATCTTTGTGTTGGAATGCATCGCCGAAGTCTTGGCCAGGGGGCGGATTGCTCATGACCCCCTGCAAACCTTGCAGGAAACGATCAAGAGATTGGTTTACCTGGTTCGTGTCCTTTTTGCGCGCATTGGCCATCTGCTCGAACATGTCTTCGATCTGTTTTTGGAAATCTTTGGGGCTCACATGCATGTTCTCCAAAATCACCGTGGCCGCGCATTTGGGTTGGGAAACGAGGGAATAAAGCAGGTGCTCGGTGCCCACGAAGGGGTGCCCGAACCGGTGTGCCACGCCCACCGCGTCCTCAATAACTTTGGTGAGGTACGAGGAAAGCCCGTGCTGGACCTGCTTGGCCTCGGGCTCCGGGTTGTTGGCGGAAGTCAGGATCATGCGGACATTCTCAAGCGAAACGCCCGCTCCAGTCAGAATTGAAAAGGCGAGTGAGCGGGGATTGCTCAAAAGTCCGATCAGCAGATGCTCGCTGCCAATGTAGGGCAGCCCATGCTTGCGGGACTCCTCCTCAGCAATGCTGAGGGCCTGCTTGGCGTTGGGGGTGAATCGTTCGAAAGGAGAGTTTGGCATAGGTTCGGTTACGGATTACTTTGTTTTGATTGGTTTCCTATTTTATCACAACGTGAAAGGGCAATGCCGAGATTACGGTAAAGAGTGTTGAAATTTTGTCATTTGAAAGTTGTTTCTTTTGTTTTTTGTCATTACGCGCAGGCGAGAATATTTCTTGATCAAATTAATTATACACGATAATTATAAGGGCAAGGCGGGTTTAGATTGACATAAATAAATTAATATTATATTATGATAACTTATCAAGTTATCACCTTTTGCGATGCCGATCACCCAGAATGACATTGACCAAGTTATTCCTGAACTTAATGAGGCAATCGGCTTGCACAATGTTGAGCGCGCAGACTGGCCCCTGAGGCAGTTTTCTGAAAACAAGAGGATCGTTATTCTGGGTGCAAGAAAAGAGTTGGAAAACCTGTCACGATCCACACTTGATCGTACATCCGCATTTTATCATTGGAGTTCGGGTAACATTTTTGTGGTTAAGGAGAATATTGGGAAGGAGATCGAGCAGATGCGGATGTTCGGGGAAATGATCCAGAACACACGTGTTCAGATGGAGCAAGTAAGGATGGGATTGCTGAATTTGTTGTCGCACGAAAATGTGCACCGATCATGTAAAAATGTGACTCAACCCGCCTATGTTTGTGATAATTATTTAAACCTAGGGTTGAAATTTTATAAGGGCACACCTGCATATCGGCTGTTGGGTGAGGTGGCTCGTTTTAATGGAAAGATGAGAACCCGTGGGTTGTTGGTCGAATTTTGTTTTCCAAAAAATAAAACTGCTCAAGAGTCGAAAGAGATGGACGAATTTGTGACGGATTACTTATCGTCTTCGTCTCTGTCGGCGTATATTGCGAAAATCGGAATTTTTAAAGATCGTAGGGTGGCAGAGGCTGGGTTGATGATGAATAATTCAATAAACCGAAAGGGGGATTATTTGCCACCATTAAATGCCATTGACGGACATCCCAAAAAAGACTTGGTCCTGGGGGATTATCTGAGGGGGCATATTGCTGGCAAGCTGATTGATTCGGCAGAGGAAAAGGGGGAATTCGACAGTATCGGGACTAGTGCGCTGATTGGCCATTTGACGGGGAGGTTATCATTATTTCCGGATCTGATTCAGGCGATTTATGGGCCAGGCGAGAATGGGCAGAAAAAATAATGACAATAGTTGTAATCCGAGAAACTCTTGGGGTGTGGGAAGGGTCCTAGGAGGAATCGCTAATGGGGACAAGGGGTTATGTCTGCTCAGTGCGAATAACCTCCTCCAACGTCCTATTGTGAAACTTCACCGAAAACCCGTCGTATTTGATCTTGATGTCCGGATTGGATTTTTTATGGATGTCGCTCAAATCGAACGGCACGCTTGAATGATGTTTGATGAAATCCTCGAATTTCTCGGGGATGACGAACTCCGAATGTTCCAATCCGTCAGCGTAGGCACTGCCTTCCTTGGGCGCTGGCAGTTCGACCAAAAAGATCTGCCGATCCCCGAAAGGGATCGGCTTCTTGAGTTTGTAGGTTGAGATCTTCCGTCCGTTGATCTCGGTTTCATTGAGCAGAGTGCCCAATCGTGAAAATTCGTCCTGGAATCGTTTGTACTTCTCCATGGAATCGACCCGATAGCACAAATGGTCCAGTTCGTAGCCGGAGACATCGATTCCGTCATGGTCGAGGGCGGAAAAGGTTTTCTCCAAAAAGGCACCCACGTCGCCCAGGAATTCGGGGGCCTTAACGTGTGTGTCGAGGTTTTCGTTTGGGGTTTTCACGGATGCCAAAAGTTAATAAAATTATTAAGCGCCTAATGCCAAATCCCTCAAAAACCCCGAAATAGAACCGTATCCCTCTTTCGCGGCCCTTTTCTCAATCGCGATCCGATCCTCGGAGCTGACCCGGAAGCGGATGACTTCGCTTTGCTTGAGCTTGTGTTCTTGCTCGGCGAGAACCAGGTTCGGGAGGTCGAGGAGCAGGTCGGCAACATCCTGGTTCAGGAAATCTTGGTCGACATTGGCCGCCTTGCATACGATACGGGTCGTGCTTTTGCCAGTCGGTGTTAAGAGGCACGGGTATTTCTTGTGATTGAGTGTGAAAGTCAGGCGGGCGGTCGTCATGTTTTTCATGGCAGATTAGGATTAGGGAGCTGTTTTATAAAGTCAAAGGCCAATTTTTTATAGAAAGGGTCGCAATCGTTGCCATGGACGGGGATGATGAGATCTCGAGACAGAGAGGAGTGCTTGAATTTAACATGGCTCCCCTTGGCGTTGATTTTTTCAAAGCCAAGCAAAATCAGGATCATTTCGATTTCTCGGAGGCGAAGAGAGCGGGGCCGTTCAAAAAATAGTTTGAGCCTTTTGGCTTCTTGGGCCATTGTCGGGTGAATACAAAAAAAGTCAAAATGTAGCTACATAATATTAAAAATGTAGCTACAAGTCAATACGCACCTTTCCATTCAGATTCCCCGATCGACTATCTTAACTAGATCAAATTTCCGAAAACGACGCCAACAACCATCATGCTGATGCAACCGATCACAAACTCGATAGCCATTCGTTTTGCAGGATAGGTGGAAAGGAGGATCCGGTCGGCATCCCGTGGGACCATTTTGGTGGCGACCAGGATCAGGCCGAAAAGAAGTCCTTTGTGCAGTCGGTCCCCTGTAAGCGCGGGGCTCACCAAGGCATACACCCCTGCCCACAGGATGATTTGGACAAGGATGGCCGCCAAGATCATGCTGATGGATTTTGGGTTTGGAGGCAGGATTCGGACACCAGGTTGGTGGTCTTGGCTCCGATAGACTTTGTCAGTGATGGGGTTGAAAAAAAGAATACTAGCGACGATAAACCAAACGACAGAGGCCGCAAGGATGGCGATGGGCATGTAATGTGAGTTAGGGGTTAAGATGTGCCTATTTTAGGTGCTTTACGCTTTTGGCAACATTGAGGACATCATTGAACAGGCTTTTATTCTTGGATAGAAAAGACCATATGCCATTTTTTGTTTCAAGGTCGATCACTTGGGTGAAGTCGACAGTGTATGGGGGGTCGAGATTCGGATCTTGGTATTCAAGAACCTGAAAAGGTGCGTTGTCGACAAATATGATTTCACATTTGGTGGGGATGGAAATCACTTTTCCAGGGAAGCCATTGGCTAGGACATCTTTGCAATCGCGAATCTTATCGATCCCAGCGGGAAAAAATTCAAAATCGGCAGGCAAATAGTTTTGGCGCTGCAACCTAAAAAGATCAAATTTGCCGTTGCCGTCCTTAAATTCCTGAGCTTGCCCCAATGACGCGGGGTATTGAAAAGAAATCCCGAGTTCTGGGTTTTGGAAGGTTTGCCAGCCAGTGTTTGCTAAGGCTGAATTTGCTGGGTTGTTATCGGATTGTGAAGCGACGGGAGGGGAAACGTTATCTATTTGAATTTTGTTCTCTGGAGCTGTGCACCCAGAAAATAGAAAACAGATGCCGAGTAGAATGATCGTTTTTTTCATGTTCCGTAGGTGCAATCAAGAAATAAAATTGAACTCTGGTTATTCCAGTTCACTTCCCACAAACCCAGGGTGCCCCTTGATGAATTCCCCAATCGGCTGGGCCTTTTTGCCCTCAAGTTGGACTTCGATCAGAATCAGTTCGCCCTCGCCCGCGGTCACGCGGACCTGTTCCTTTTCAAGGGTGACGGTTCCAGGCTCGTGGGCAAAGGTTAGGTCGGAGGCGGTCCCACGAATGATTTTCAATCGTTTTCCAGCCCAAAACGTGTAGGTTCCAGGCCAGCCGGCATAGGCGCGCACCTTTCGGGCAATGGTTGTGGCGGGTTCGGTCCAATCAATCAGTCCGTCCTCTTTCTCGATCTTGGAGCAGAACGTGGCCTTGGAATCGTCTTGGGGTTTGGGTTTCAGTTTTCCCTCGGCAATCGAGACGAGGATGTCAGGGGTTTTTTCAGCCGTGAGTTTGGCGATCTTTTCCCAAACGGTCTCAGCATTGTCCTCATCGGAAATCGGAAAATCGAATAGTGCGTACACGGGGCCAGTGTCCATGCCCTCCTCCATGCGCATGATGCTGATGCCTGTCTTATTGTCGCCTGAAAGCAGGCAGAATTGGATGGGGGATGCGCCACGGTGTCGGGGGAGCAGGGAAGCATGCACGTTGATGCAGCCCATCGGCGGCAAATCCAAAAGATCCTTTTTCAGGATTTTCCCGTAAGCCATCAGCACGATCATTTCGGGCTTGTGTTTGCGAAGTTCGGCCAATGACTCGGGGGTGTTGATCTTTTCGGGTTGGAACACGGGCACGCCAAGTTTCAAGGCCTCTGCTTTGATGGCGGTCGGCTGGAGCTCGAGCTTCCGCCCCGCGGGCTTGTCGGGCTGGCTGACCACGAGTTTGACCTCGAACCGAGGATCATTCGAAAGCGCCCGTAGGAGCGGGGCGCCGATGTCGGCCGTGCCAATGAATACGATGGGGAGTTTTTGTTTGATCATGGTTCCAGTTTACCTTTGAGTTTTGAAATTTAAAATTGAAAATTAAAATTGTAAAACATGGTGGAAATCTGGCTACCCCAACCTCTTGTCGGACATTTTCAGGAATGTTATATTTTCCCTCCACAAAAAAAGTAAACCAAAACCCAAAATGAAACTCGACCTCGAGGAACTCAAGAAAATAGATGCCCTGTTAAAGCGGAGCGATCGGATTTTGATCATTCCCCACCGGCAACCCGATGGCGACACATTGGGGTCGGCTCTGGCTTTTTACCAGTCTCTGGCCCAAATGGGAAAACACCCCGAAATCGTATGCAAAGACGAGCCTTCCGAGGTGTTTGGATTCATGCCGAACATCGAGCAGGTGCGAAAGGGCGAGCCGAGCTTGGACCACGATGCCATTCTGGTTCTGGACGCGGGCGCCACTCATCTCACGGGATTCCACGAAACACACCCAACCCTGTTTGATAAAAGCCTTGAGGTGGTCAACATCGACCACCATCCGTCCAACGATTCCTACGGCCGGTACAATGTGGTGCATCCCTCGGCCCCCTCTGCATCGATGATCGTGTACCGGATCATGGCCGAGCTGGGATATCCGATAGATCGTCATGCCGCCACGTGCCTGCTCACGGGGCTTTATACCGATACGGGAAGCCTCCAGCACTCGAATACGACCTCTGAGGCCTTAAGGACCGCGGCAGAGCTTTTGGCCAAGGGGGCCAATTTGCGTAATTTATCGAAAGAGGTTTTCAACACCACCAAGATATCCACCATGCGCCTGTGGGGACGTGTGTTTCAAAGCATTGTCCGAACCGAGGACGGGGTGACGATGTCGGTGGTAACCCAGAAGGATTTCAGGGACACAGGCGCGGGTTTTGACGAGATTTCCGGCGCCGTGGACTTTGTGAATTCGGTTCCCGGATCCAAGTACAGCGTCATCCTGACCGAGCGTGACGGGAAGGTAAAAGGGTCCCTGAGGACGCTCAGCAACGAAGTGGACGTGGCTTCGATCGCCTCGAATTTCGGAGGCGGGGGGCATGTGAAAGCCGCAGGTTTCACTCTGCCGGGGCGCCTGCAGAAGGAGATCCGTTGGAAGGTGGTGGGGGAATAGGAAAAAAATAGATTGACATTTTTGTAAAATAACTACAAAATAGCATCCAATCAGAGAAATCATAGGAAAAAACAAAACAAAAAGTATTTAAATTTTTGTTTGTTTTTATATTTAAGGTCATCACCTTTCCCCATCTCTGATCCCCAAAATGATTTTCATGCATGACGATCGCAAGAAAAAGCCGGGTCCGAAAGATGTAGATCCCAAAGAGGAGGGGGGTCGCAGGCCTGAGCCAAGGCCTCCCACGGTCAGCATTGAGATTCCAATAGTCCGGGACTTTGTCCGAAACCGGATTTCTGGCAATCTTGAACTCACCCCCATTCAAAACCCTTATGACAGACTGATCGAGCTGTTCAGGAGCATGGACGATTTGCTTAAGCGGAAGCCGTTCGTCAGACATCAGAATGACAAATTCACGGCTTTCGCCCTGAGCGAGGAGGTTAGAGGCTTGCTGGATGAAATGGAGGGGGTCTATGCTCAGATCGCTGAAAAATGCACAGAAACCTTTAGGGCCCATTATCTGAAAACCACCAGAAATGCTATCGATTCTGTCAGGACAGGGCTCGAGAAGGGGAATCTGACCGGCACCGAATTCTTAAAGCCTAAACTATTGGAAGCAAAGAAACACTTCATGCCACAGGAAAAGCCATCGTTAGAGGGTATTGAAGCGCCTGAGATTCTTTCCCGGATTGATGGTTATTTCGCCAAGTCCAACCGGCTTTGCGATGAAATGAAAAGGGTTATGTCGGCTAAAAAGATTTCTAGGGATCAGCAGGAAGAGATCAATGACGAAATTCTGAAGAATCTAGATGCGATGGAACAATGTCTGGGGAAGCTGGGGGACGAGCCAGGAGTTTCCTCTTATGCGAGAAGTTTATTGGATGAGGGGGTCAGGACAACCGCGAAATTGCGGAGCTCGGTAGGTTTTCAGCCTCTTTCCCTATCGGATTTTAAGTTGTTGGGGTCGAAAATCGTCCAGATCAAATCCTTGTTCTCGAATATCCGGTCCCGTGCGGTATCGATGAAAAAGGGCTCGGGCCATTTGACGGGCAAAAAGGCTGAGAGTTCTGACGACTGGCAATTGCGCGATGAGTATCCGTACAAAAGCCAAGAGGAATTCAGGGCGATCCAGCGGGCGCGTCGATTTTTTTCAGAGGGTGAATATTACTCGGAAATCAGGGGCTTGGAAGAGTTGCGAAGGCACAGGCTTCTCGCAAGCGAGCGCTACGATGCCATCCACCAAAGCCGAAGCCATAATTTTTCCAATCGTCGGATCGATCAGCCGAATACCTTTGCCTTGAGTTTTCTCGAAAGGACCAAGATGGATGAGGATTCATGCGTGCTCGATAGCGGCTGTGGAATGGGCGCTGATTCAGTCGCGTTTGCCCAAACGGGAGCATCGGTGATAGCCTTGGACAGCAGTCAATTCGCCTTGGATGAGTTTGCGAGAAGTCTGTCAGCGGATCCCGAATTGGCTCGATTGGCCCACAAAATTCGAGCTGTGAGAGGGGATATCCGTTCTATATTGAGCGAAGCAAGGAACACGATGCAGGTCACCCACTTTTTCGCGCATTCTACGATCCATTATTTTCCTCCCAAGATCACGGAAAAAATGGCGAGGGATATTTACGAGCTTCTTCGCGCCACAAGGGGGTATGCCGGAATCGCGATCAAGACAAGCGAATCGGCTTCTGCGCAGGGATCCAGGCACTATAGGCTTACCAAAGACGATGGTTTCAATACTTCATTGTCAAAAGAGGACAGGATCTTGAGGATTTACCCCGACGAGAAAGTGATCACGCAAGTGTTCACCAAGGCGGGGTTTGAAATTGTGGATGTCTATCCCGGTGTGGTTCACGGTTACGACAAAAATGAAGAGGAGGAAAAATTCCGTTTTATGATCTTGAAAGTGCCCGATGAGGGCTAGCCGGGATCTTTAGGACCGGATCACCTTTTCGCCGTAGCCCTTCCAGGTGAGCATGAAAATCGAGAGGAACATTTTGGCGATGGTCTCGCTTTCGATGATCACGCCGATCGGGGAGTCCTTCCTGAGGGAAATGATACCGACTTTGTTTCCGAAGATGCGCACTTCGCCCTCGATGGGGAAGAGTTTTTTGGGAATGTAGAGCACCGATCGATGCTCCTTGATGTTTTTTTTGATCTGGGCGCGTTCCGTTTCGTAAAAAGGCATGATGGCGTAGGTGGTGATCCCGAGTTCGTTGCGCTTTTTGATGTATTCGTCTGTGTAGATTCCAAGAGCCTCGTAGATCTTGGTGATATCGCCGTAGCGGTATTGGTCTTTGCCTTCCTTCAGGACTGCCTCGTAGATCTGTTTGATGCCATCGATGCCTTCGTAATAGCGGATCTTGGGCAGGCTGTCATGTTCCTCGTCGGTCATGGTCAAAAGGGGTAGGGCCTCGAGCATGGCCTGGTTCATGTCCGTGAGTTGCTTCTGGCGGTCTTCGATCAGGAATTTGAGGCGGTTTTCGGGATCCTCTGCGAAAAAGCACGTGATGCCGTGGCGCTGGGTTTTGGTGACCAAGCCCTTTTTCACCAGCTTGACCAGGATTTTGTAAACAGTGGTTCGGTTCAGGTTGGCTCGTGTGGCGATCACGCTGGCCGGCTGGGCGCCCGGGGTTCTGAGCAAGGCCAAGTAAACATCAGGTTCCCGATCTACCAATCCTAGGGCCAGCAATACTTGATCGATTTTCATAAATAGGATATAGTAAATAATGTTGTGAATGGGTAAGAACATACGCATTTTAGCTTAGGCTAAAGGCAAAATCAAGCACTTGTCATGGTGAATTGACAATCGGTTGCATATCGAGTAATATAGGCATGCTGACAACACGGAGATATGCAGACACCAATCCACCAAGACGTCGGCACCAACATTGCGGGAGGGCAACTTTATAGGTTAGGGGGGTGGTTTACCACCCCCTTTTCCTATGCTTAGCCGAACAGATCCACTAGAATGTTAACGGACGTTAACAATTATGGTCGTCCCAAAGATGCTTAAATCTCAGATCGTCGAGAGAATGAGGGAGCGAGTCGCCCGGCTGCAGAACGAAGCCCGAATGCAGTTTTTTGACCGTATGATGTACGAGATCAATGATTCGCTGACTTCCATATTGGCGATCACCGAAATGGAGCCCAAGGACTCGATTCCCAAGATCAAGCAGTACATCCATCGGATCAACCAGTCTCTCCAGAACACCAAGCATTACCAAACGGTTTCATCGGGAGTGAAAATGTTCAATGTCACCCAGGTCCTTAGGAACCTGGTCCATGTTGTTGAGGGAAACTTCAAGAAGGCGAAGCTGGTCTCGCTCATCTCTGACCTAAGGGCGCCAGTGCTCGGCGACCAGGCCAAATTCGAGCAATTGTTCTTCACAATCATTGTCGATATTGTCGAAAGGGCGGAGGGGGAATCCGAAGTGCTCATAGAGTGCCGCCAAAAGGATCAATTCGCGCAAATTACCATCCTTAAGGATAGGTTCACGTTTTCGGAGGAGGTCTTGGGCGAGGTCAATCGTATCGCCGAGGAGACGGCGGATTTCAAGGGTCGGCTCCAAGTCACTCCTCAGGGGAATGGTGTTGAGGTCATCTTGAAAATCCCGCTCCAATTCCAAACGGTCAGCCTGACAGGATTGGCGACCAAAAAAACAGTGCCGGAGACAGCGCCCAGGGCTTAGTGGGCATTGCGCCTCTATGGATTGCCATCTGTTGGATGGCTTGTTTGCGGTTTTTCATGGGGGCGGGAAAGTGTTAAGATAGGGGTGCTTAAACAATGGGGTATGGCAAAAAAAACAAATGTTCGAAAGCCGGGGATTGCCTGGATGAGCAAACCCGCCAAGGAGGGGTTGATCCAATGTTTGGCGTGTAGCCATTACTGCAAAATTCCAAAGGGGAAAACTGGGATTTGCGGGGTGCGTTACAACAATGGCAAGGCATTGGAGCTTTTGGTGTACGGAAGGGCCGCGGCCGTGAACACCGATCCGATCGAGAAAAAGCCTTTGCATCATTTTTACCCCGGGTCCGAGATTTTCTCCTTCGGGACCATGGGGTGCAATTTCAAGTGCCTGTTTTGCCAGAATTGGGATATCTCCCAGTTCCACAAGTCCCATACGGTCGAGGAGATCCGAAAATCGGGATCGCCCTTGTCGCCCAGCGAGGCCGTGGATTACTGCCTTGAGAGGGGCATTCCGAGCATCGCTTTCACCTACAACGAGCCTGGAATCTTTTTCGAATACGCTTATGAAACCGCCGTTTTGGCCAAGAAAAAGGGTCTCCACACGGTTTATGTGTCCAACGGTTTCGAATCCGAGGAGGCGCTCACGGAAATTGCGCCTTATATCGATGCCATGAACATCGACCTCAAGGGTGCCACAGATGAGTATTACATCAAAATTTGCGGAGGAAGGGTCGGGCCGGTCAAAAAAAATATCGAACGTCTCTGGAAACAGGGCATGTGGATCGAGGTGACCACATTGATCGAGCCGAATCACAACGACGACGACAAGGGGCTGACGGAGATCGCGGAGTTTCTGGCAGGCGTGTCGCCGGATATGCCTTGGCACATTTCCCGCTATTTTCCGTGTTACCAGATGACCGACCCTCCAACTCCGTTTGAGACCTTGGAACGGGCCTATAAAATCGGTAAAAGGGCAGGCCTCAAATACGTGTATGTTGGCAATATCCTCTCGGGAAAGCTTGAGAACACCACTTGCCCCAAATGTCAGGCCCTTCTGATCGAACGCCACGGCTACTCGGTCCAGAACAATCTGAAGGGAAGCCATTGTCCTAAATGTGGCGAAACGATTCCGGGGAGGTTTTAAGAAATTTTTAGTTTTTAGTTTTTAATTTTTAAACAATTTTTAATTACAGAATTTGTAATGTTTAAACTTAAAGATCCGTTTAAAAATTAGAGCATTAAAAATTAGAAATTCAATAAAAATTAAAAACTAAAAATTAAAAATTTATTTCAAAATCATCCAAATCTATGAAGCGCATCCCCGCAGTCGCCGGAATGTTTTACCCCCAGGATCCTGAGGAGTTGAAGTCTCAGGTGACTCAGTTCCTTGAGGCGGCGTCTGTCGAGGAGTTGCCAAGTTTGAAGGCAATCATCGTGCCGCATGCGGGCTACATCTATTCGGGTCCCATAGCAGGCACGGCCTATGCGCAGATCGCCAAAAACGTTCCCGAGGCGCATCGCAAAACGATATTCCTTATCGGCCCCGCGCACTTCGGGTTCACGGTGGCCTCGGTGGGGGATTACGATTGCCTGATCACCCCATTGGGGGAAATGAAGGTAAGCGGAAAGATTGCCGATGAGCTTGAGAAGAAGGGGCTCGGATTCGACGAGGAGGTCCATCGGCCCGAGCACAGCCTGGAGGTCCAGTTGCCGTTCATCCAAACAGCCATCCCAGGATCGGACATCGTACCGATCCTTTGCGGGTCTGTGACCCCCGAGGCGCTTGCGGAAATCCTGGGCCCTTATTTTGCCAGACCTGATACTTTTTTTATTGTTTCCTCGGACCTTTCGCATTATTCGCCTTATGCCCAAGCCGTCGAGACGGACAAACGTAGCCTGCTGGCGGTCAAAAATCTCGATCTCCAGGGCGAGGATGCCGTGGACGCCTGTGGAAGGGTCGGGATACTCACCCTTATGCGGCTTGCCAAGAAAAACGGATACAAGATGAAACTGCTCGATTACCGGAATTCGGGTGACACGGCAGGTGACAAATCGTCCGTTGTCGGCTATGCCGCGATGGCGTGCTATAAGAAAAATTAAACTAGTGAGTAGGGGGTAGGTTGTAGTTTGTAGTCGAAACTCAAGCTTACACTACCCACTACTCACTACAACCTACTCACTTATGTATTCCAAATCCGAACAGCAATGGCTTCTGTCACTCGCCCGTGAGTCGATCGGGTTCAGTTTGAAGGAGCGAAAGTCTTACACGGTCGATCCTGATTTGTTGAGTCCTAGCCTGCGCGAAAAACGCGCCTGTTTTGTCACATTGACCCTAAATGGCCAGTTGAGGGGTTGCATCGGCCATCTTGAGGCGATCCAGCCCCTTTATAAGGATGTCATCGAGAATGCGACCTCTGCCGCATTCGACGATCCCCGTTTTCCGCCCCTTGGCGAGGAGGAGTTGGACCAGGTGGGGATTGAACTTTCAATTTTGGGTAAGCCCACGGACCTCGATTACAAAGATGCCCATGATTTGATTAAAAAATTGAGGCCCGGAAAGGATGGCGTCATATTGCGGAAGGGGGCTTATGGCGCCACATTTTTGCCCCAGGTTTGGGAAAAACTCAAAGCCCCGGAGGATTTTCTTTCGCATCTCTGCGCCAAGGCGGGATTGGACTCAAACGAATGGCGAAAGGGGAAGCTGGAGGTGCAGACGTACACGGTTGAGGCGTTCGACGAGAAGGGGGTTATAGGCAATGAAAAATAAATTGTGAAAGGGTATTTCGTGTGTTAAGATTTTTTTGTAAAAAATAAAATTTAATTATAAAAAAATGGAATTCCTAGACATGGCAAAAAAGGCGGCTGGCTATTTTGGGTTGGACTTTGGGGGCAATAAGTCGGAAAAGGCCAAAGAAGAGTCCAAAAAGCCGGAAAAGGAGGAGGAAGGTTTTATTATGCGTACGCTGAGAAGGCTCGGTTTGGCCAAGGACGCGGAAAAAGTCCAAGAGAAGGCCGAAAAGGAGCGTGCAGGAATCTTTGGCGAAGTTTGGGAATCGGTCCTTGCCCGTCAATTCCCAACGCTTTCAAAGTTGATGGATTTGGCCAGCGCGACAGGGGTCACCAAAAAGGATGTGCAATCAATTCCTTTGATGAATGAGTTTGAGTCGATTACGGCTTTTACCCTGTTTATCCCTGATTTCTTGCTCAAAAAAGTCACCGACCCAATGGTCAAATCAACGTTATTCATGTCGATCGTGGAGCATTGGCCTTTACTGGATGAGAAATGGGTCAAGGAACTGAAGAAACCCAATTACGATCCAGATGATGTGATCAGTGTACTTAGGATCATGGCCCAGGATTTGGTGTCAGGAAAAGTCACTGGCGAGAAAATGATGGCATGCGTTATGTAAGTTCAGACCAATAAACGATATTCACTAATCGAACTAAAATGGCTAAAGATAAAATGACAAATGAGCTCCTGTCCCTGATCCAGCTTTCAACCATGGAAGACAAGGAGAAGGCGATGTGGATGATGCTGATTCCCCAGATGGACGAGAGGCAGATTGCTAAGCTGGCGGATTCCCTGAAAAGGGAGACCGAGGCATTGAACGGATTGCTCCTTAGGGCTATGAAATCCAAATAACATGGACGATTTTTTTTCATCCGCATCGCTTTTTTGGTCTGATTCCGGAAAAGCGGGGACAGGCGAAAAAAGGACCTCGCAAATGCGGGATTTGGAGAAATTGCTCATGAGTTCCCCCTTTTTGTCTGAGGGGGAAAAGGCCAAGATGGCCAAGGTGATCCCGTTGTTTTCGGATGCGGTCCTTGCGGATATGCAGGAGACCCTTATTCGCCAAAATTTGAGGTTTCTGCAAAAGAAATCGGCCAAGTAATTTGAAAAAAGATGAATAACAAAAAAGGTAATTTTTCAGATGCGAATCGGGATGAGAAACCCTTGGAAAAGCTTAGCGGGGAATCTTTGGATGGTGCTCGTATCGAGCAATGGATGCAAGTGGCGGATCAGGTCGAAAAAAGAGAGATGAATATGGAAAACCTCGAAAAATTTTCAAGTTTGGACCAGAAACGGATCGACTGGTGGAAGGAGATCGCGAATGACAAGTCTAGGCGAGTTGAGAGGTCGTGATTGGGTTTTTGGGATTGGGTATTTTTGGACACAAAAATAGCGACCACTATAAGTTGGGTCGCATTTTGACTTTATTGTTGGTGCTCGAGAGAGGACTTGAACCTCCACGGCCTAAATGCGGCCACTAGCCCCTCAAGCTAGCGTGTCTACCATTCCACCACTCGAGCGAAATAAAGCGTGCAAAGTATAACAAAGCCGAATATTTTTTCAACAAGAAATTTGGTAAGGTGGAAATGCAGCTAATATATTGTCATGGACAAAGGAGCCATTCTCAAAAAACTCTCAGCCGCCGTCAAAGCAAAGATGTCTTCCGAAAGCTCTGGTCATGACTGGTGGCATGTGTACCGCGTCTGGAAAATGGCCACACATCTGGCCAGGGACCTGCCTACCGGACAGGCAGGTGAGAAGGCGGATCTGTTTGTGGTCGAGCTGGGCGCTCTGCTACACGACATCGCCGATTACAAGTTTCACGGAGGTGATGAGTCGGTCGGTCCTCGTGTGGCGAGGGAGATGATGGCAGAATTGAAAGTGGATCCGAAAACCGTCGACCACGTGTGCGAAATTATCGCGCATCTTTCATTCAAAGGGGCGGGTGTGAAGGCAGATATGGAAACGATCGAGGGGAAAATTGTCCAAGACGCCGATCGCTTGGATGCCATCGGCGCCATCGGCCTCGCCCGCGTGTTTGCCTATGGCGGGCATAAGGGCAATTCGATCCACGAACCCGATATTAAACCGGTTCTCCACCAAACCAAGGAGGCGTACAAGGCAAACCAAAGCACCGCGATCAATCATTTTTACGAGAAGCTGCTTTTGCTCAAGGATCGAATGAATACCAAGGCGGCCAAGCGGATCGCCGAGGAGCGACACAAAGTTATGGAGGAATTTTTGAAACGGTTCTATTCGGAATGGGAAGGGGGAGAATAATTTGAGATTTTTGATTTCAGATTTCTGATTTGATAAAATAACATGATTTATCGATAAATTGGCATACCTATGGCTTATCCGAAATTTGAGAATAAACATTTGGAGGACGCGCTTTTCAGCGCGGATATCCATGAGGATTGGAGAAAATTTTCAAAAATGGGGATCAGGAAAAGGCCTTCCAAATATGTGTTGGTTTATAAGGCTTCGCTTCTCGACCGTTTCAAAAGAAAATTCAAGCCTAGGAAAATCAAGATTCATAGTATCCTCACCGTTTATCAGCACAAGGATGTCGGAGTGGTCCGAATGACAGGGGTGGGTTCGCCCCATGCGGCAATGATTCTGGAAAATCTGATCGCCTTGGGCGGCACGAAATTTTTGAATATCGGCATCGCAGGGGGATTGGACGATTTTGGTCTCTATTTGTGCGAAAGGGCCGTGCGGGACGAGGGCACGAGCTACCACTATTTGCCACATGGCGATTGTGTGGATCCTGATAGGAGGCTGACCGAACAATTCGGTAAGTTTTTGAGGGAAAAGGGCCAGCAGTTTGTTCGAGGGGTGACATGGACAATCGATGCGCCCTATCGCGAGACAAAGGCAGAGATTAGGCATTACAAAAAAGAGGGGGTGAAGACGGTCGAGATGGAGGCGGCGGCGCTTTTCGCGGTTGCCAAGGTCAGAAAAGTCAAAATCGCCTCGGCCTTTGTGGTTTCGGATGTGCTTGGTAGCGACAAATGGGATCCGCAATTTGATGCAAGGCATGTCAGTCAAAAATTATTCAGTCTGTTTGATGATGCATTTGAATTTTTGGTTTCATATTCAGATGAAGGTCGAAAGATGGAATGATATAAATAATCAAAAAATCCCCCGATGAGTCATCGGGGGATTTTTTTAGTTTTGGTTTAACTAATTGATCAGATGGTCGGCCGACCAGTCAGAAGGTGTTCCACCGGTCACGCTGCGCCAGCGCCATTTGCGAGTTTGGGAAAGGTAGGATTTGATGCTGGAATACGTGTTCGTGCCTGTGGAAGTGGGGGTTAGCCAGGTTCCGCCTGTATCGGTCACCTGAAAGTCGTAGGAATTGGCACCCTGAACCGCGTCCCAAGCGGCTTGGTCGTCGGTGTTTGTCACGGTTCCTGAGTTAGCCGCGTCCTCTTTGATTTTAATGGTCAGTCTTCCCGGGTTCGAGCCGGAAGTCTCGTTTTGGATGGTTCCGCCGTTCGTAAGGTCGCCGTTGATTGTGATCGTGTAGAGCGGGTTGCCGCCTGAGCCGTAGGGCTTGAGAATAGCTCCGGAGGCGACTTGCAGCTCACCAGTCATGGTCGAATTTTGGTCAACGGTGGTGGTTCCCGAGGAAAGATATAGCTTGGTCAAGGTGAGCGTTCCTCCAGAGGTCAAGCTTTTTGATGAACCGTTCATGGTAAGGGTACCGCCTGATATTGTCCCAGAATTGGTTAGAGATCCGCCAATGGTCACGGTGTTTCCACTGTCAAAGGTAAATGTTTTTCCTGAATTCACATTAAGATAGTTGCCAAGAGTCATGTCACCAGTCAGAGTGGCGCTGTTTGAGAGGATTAATGAAAGCAGCGAAGTGCTGGTTTGGATGGATTGATTCGATGCTCCATCAAGAACGATAGTCGTAGAGACGGTGGCTCCACTGTTATTGAGGGCACCTGCAACGGTTATGCCGTAGTTCTGGCTCAAGGTGCCGCTGTTCGTCAGGTCGCCATTGGCATCTAGGCTGTAATGGCTAAGGATGCCCGTGTTCGTAGTCGCGCCGCTCACTACCAAGGTGAGCCTTCCGGGGTTTGATGGCGAAGTCTCGTTTTGTATGGTCCCGCCATTGGTAAGATTTCCGCTAACCGTTAGAGTGCTGATGGGGTTGGTGTAATTGCCGTAGGGTTTCAATGTGGCTCCGTTTAGGACTTCAAAGTTGCCCCCGACAGTGCAATTCTGGCTGAGTATCCTGCTGCCAGAAGCCACGCTTACGGTTGAGGGTGATAGCGTTCCGCATGCATTGAAATATTGATTCGAGCCTGTTAGGGAAAGGATGCCACCGGTGATGGTGCCGGAGTTACTAAGGCCACTGCCAACTGTCAGGGTGTCGGAACCCCCGATGGTTAGTGTTTTTCCCGTGTTGACGGTGAGGGAATTGGCAACCGTCACGTTTCCCGACATGGTGGCGCTGTTAGAGAGAGTAAGGGAATTGAGCGAGGTGCTAGCCACGATGTTCTGGCTGCCTGTTCCGTCCATTGTAATAGGCTTGGAAACGGTCCCACTATTTGTCAGATTTCCAGCCACGGTTGCGCCATAATAAGTGTTGTAAGTGCCGCTATTATTAAAATTTTGGGCGATATCCAAATTGTAGCTGCTGATCGTTCCCACGTTGTCCATGTTACCGCCCACTACAATGTTGATGTGGCCCGAGGAGTAGTCTTGGATGGTTCCGCTGTTTTTCAAATCCGCATTGTCGCCGCTGAGTGTGAGGGTAGTCGTGCCACTGGTGTCGGATCTGAGTGTCTTTCCGCTGTTCACCGCCAAGCCTTTGATGGTGACATTGGCGTTGAGTGTCACGGTCCCGTTGATCGCGACCACATCATTGACCCCGGGTACTACGCCGCCCACCCATGTGCTTGTGCTGTTCCAGTAGCCGGTGCCTGTCGTTGAACTGATGGTTGGAACTACCAGTGCCCCATCCGCGGCCAGAAGGGCTTTGTAGGCGTTGAGCCTTTTGCCCGTGACAGTCGGATGGCCACCCGTAGTTGGATTCAGATCAGCAACATCGTCTCCGCTTTCTAGGATTGCTTTTTTGACTTGTTGAGCTGTCAGAGTTGATCTATAACCCCAAACCAGATCTGCCACTCCACTGACAAAGGCAGTTGCGAAAGATGTGCCATCTCCCACCGCATAAGAATTTTCTTGGCCACTGATCCAAAAAGTACTTAAAATGTTGGCTCCCGGAGCAGCGAGGTCTACCTCGGTATCACCGTAATTGCTTCCATGATTCCCCGCGCCCTGATCCCACACCTCATCAGCCTGATCAGTAGCCGCGACAGAAATGAGGTTGTCGAAGTTGGCGCTATCCAAATCATATTTGGCTGGGTACGCGGAGAAGGTGCCCAAGTCACTTCGATCATTTCCAGCCCCTGCGATGAATAAGCCACCGTTATTTACGTAGTTCTCTATGGTTGCTTCAAGCAGGGCTGGATCGGAAGTGAGCCTAAAACTCGCATTGATGATTTTAGCACCATTAAATCTTGCAAAACTAATTGCATTCAAAACGTCATCGGTGTCTATAATATCGCCATTTGAGTCGGCTACTTTTATTGCCATTAGCTTTGTGACCCAATTCACACCGACTTCGTTATTGTCTCCTTCGGATGCACCAATGATTCCTGCTACATGTGTACCGTGCCCATTGTCATCTTTGGGGTCATCATTTGATGGGGTGGTTAGGTAGTTCCAACCATGATGGGGGCAACCGCCAGCTATTGAATTGCCACTTGCATCATAGCAAGTATTGTCGGGCGACCACATATTTCCATCAAGATCGGTGTGATCATAATCAATGCCAGTATCAAGCACAGCAACAATTTTCAATGCGTTTCCAGTAAATTTCCCCCAAGCATCATCAGCATGGATATCAAAATTATTTTGATTGGGATCTGGATTGTTCGGGTGATAGGACTCAGGGTCAATTTTGGCCCCGATATTATGAAGAGCCCAATGCTGACCATAGGTGTAGTTATCTTCACTGGGTTCAGAGATTATTTTACCAACATAGCTTGGTGTGACCATT
>PMDG01000071.1 GCA_003154375.1 Candidatus Peregrinibacteria bacterium | reverse complement strand
CTTGGATCTCTTTTCCGAGGCGGATCTTTTCCTTGGCCGTGTCCACGAGCCCTTCCATGGGAATGAAGATTTCCATGCCATTCACCATGCTGCTCGCGGCTTTCGGGATCTTCACACCCTCCTCGCCCAAGGTCAGTTCGCTGATGCGAGCCAAACGAATCAGCTCGGCCTTGTTTTTTTCAACGTTTTCCAATAATCCATGTGCATAAATGGTCATGGGGATCTTCTTGGCCGGATCGATCTTGTTCTCGGCTCGCAGGTATCGGATTTTGCCGATCAATTCGATGATCAATTGGATATTCCCGCCCTCGTATTTCTTTTTGCTCGGGGTCGGATACGGTTGGAGCATCAGGAAGCCACTCGAACCGGGCAAGTGCGACCAAATCTCCTCGGTCACAAACGGCATGTAGGGGTGCAAGAGGTGCAAAATATTCTTGAGCACGAAATGGAGAACGGCAGGGTTCTGCTTGTCGCCCTTGCTGAGTTCCAAGTACCAGTCGCAGTAGTCATTCCAGAGGAAATCGTAAAGGAGTTGGCCCGTCTCGCCGATATTGAATTTCTCAAGGCCCTTGTCGGCCTTTTTGATGGTGTCGTTCAGCTTCCCGAGGATCCATTGGTCCGCATCAGAGAGTTTTTTCGGTTCGATTTTAGGTTCTTCCTTGATACCTTTTTCATCCAAAATGCTCAGCACAAAACGGCTCGCGTTCCACAGTTTATTGGTGAAGTTGCGATAGCCTTCGATCTTCTCCTCATACAGGCGCACATCGTTGCCTGGGGTGGTACCCACGACCATGCTCATACGGAGGGCATCCGTGCCGTATTTTTCGATCATTTCGATCGGGTCGATGCCGTTGCCTAGGGATTTGCTCATTTTTTTCCCATCGCGGGCGCGGATCAGGCCATGCAGATAGACCTTTTGGAATGGGATCGTGTCCAGCGCATAAGAGGTCATGAGGATCATGCGGGCGATCCAGAAGAACAGGATGTCATACCCGGTCTCCATCATGCTGGTGGGGTGGAAGTACTTGAGGTCTTCCGTCTGTTTTGGCCAGCCCAAAGTCGAGAAGGTCCAAAGGCCCGAGCTGAACCAGGTGTCGAGCGTGTCATGGTCTTGGAGAAGTTTCGTAGAGTGACATTTCGGACATTCCTTCGGCGCCTCTTTTTCAACGATGATCTCCTTACAATTCTCGCAATACCAAACGGGGATGCGGTGCCCCCACCAGATCTGACGGCTGATGCACCAGTCGTACAGCTCGCCCATCCAGTTGAGATAGGTTTTCTTGAATCGGTCAGGGATGATTTGAATAGATTTGTTTTTGACCACCTCAAGGGATTTCTCCTTGAGACTTTTTCCTCCCATTTTGGCGATTTTTTTGTTTACATCTATAAACCATTGATCCGAGGTGAGTGGCTCGATCATGGTGCTGCAACGGTAGCAGTGTCCCACATTGTGTTTGAGGGGCTCCACCTTGATCAGCAAGTCCTTGGCTTTGAGATCGTCCAAAATCTTTTGTCGGGCGGTGAATCGGTCCAGTCCTGTATAGGGCTTTCCTTTCTCGTTGATCCTTCCGGCCCCATCCAAAATACGGATGGTTGGAAGCTTGTGGCGTTTGCCGATTTCGAAATCGTTCGGGTCGTGGGCAGGAGTAACTTTCAGGGCGCCTGTTCCGGTTTTCAGATCCACATAGGAATCGCTGATCACAGGGATTTCGCGGTTTACCAAGGGAAGAATGATGGTTTTCCCGATATATTTTTTGTAGCGTTTATCTTTTGGATTCACCGCGACCGCCGTGTCACCCAACATGGTTTCGGGACGTGTGGTGGCCACGATGAGGCCACCCTTTTCGCCCTTGAATGGGTAGAGGATGTGGTAGAAATTTCCTTCCTGCTCCTCATGTTCCACCTCGTCGTTCGCCAAGGTTGATTCGCACCGCGGGCACCAGTTCACGATGCGGTAGCCGCGATAGATTAGCCCATCTTCATACATACGCACGAAGATCTCGGTGACGGCCGTGGAAAGGTCGTCGTCCAATGTGTATCGCTCGCGTGACCAATCGCAACTGGAGCCCATTTTTCGGATCTGGTTTCGGATCGTATCCTTTGAGCCAGCGACAAATTCTTGAACGCGGCTTAAAAACATTTCCCTTCCGAGTTTTTCACGAGTCATTCCTTCGGTGGCCAGAATCTTTTCGACTTTGTTTTGTGTGGCGATAGCCGCATGGTCGGTTCCTGGAATCCAAAGCGCCTCATAGCCTTTCATACGGCGATGGCGGATCATGATATCTTCGAGCGCAAGCATGACTGCATGGCCCAAGTGCAACGTGCCGGTCACGTTTGGCGGGGGCATGGCAATGGTGAACGGTTTTTTATCGGGGTTCACTTTGGCCTTGAAGGCTCCAGCCGATTCCCATTTTTTATAAAGGGCATCTTCGTATTGCTTGGCATCGTAGGAAGAAGGCAACATAAACAATTTTAATTTTAAATTACCCATGGAGTTTATCACAGGCGATTCCTCTGGGGAAGAAGGGTGAAGAAGGATCGGCAACTCAAAAAAGTCGATGACAAACATCGGCAGGCTGAAACAGGGCTAAACTCACATTTTTCCAATCTCCTGAAGCAATGCCGCCTCATCTTGCTTTTCCTCTTGCTCGTATTTTCCCTCGGCCTCCTTTAATATTCTTTTTTTCTCGCGATATTTGATCTCGTCGAAATGTATCTTGAGCTTGGACTCGTCCTCTGCGATTCCAGTTTGGAGATTTCGCTTGGCCGCCTCGATCTGCTTCTTCTCGTTTTCCAGTATATTTCTCAGATTCTGGATTTGGTCGTCGCTCATGATCAAAAGCACATCGACCCAGTATTGCCGTTCCTCTGGGTTCATGGATTGACTCTCCTTGATCATTTCGACCAAGTCGGGGAATTTCTTTTGGACCTCCACAGAGACATTCAGGGTCACTGCCGTTGGTGTTTGGGTCGGCTCTGACATCATTTCATTATACCAAATAAGCCTTCAAATAGCCACACCAAAGTGCGAGTGCGAGTCTCAAGAGCGAGAAAACGACTCACTCGTACCATATTAGACTACTTTCAGAATTTGGACGTTCAGCTTCTTGGTGAATAAGTATGAGATATAGAAAAGTCCGCCCATAAGGCCTGGAACGATCACAAAGGTCAGGCTTTGGCCGAAGAGTTGAAGGGAAGTAGTCACATTGAAGATTGAGTGAAGGAGGATCGCGGCCAGTATCCCTTCCAGCACCAGCATCTTTTTTTCATGTCCTCCTCGTTCGGATGGTTTTGCCTTTAACACATTTTTGCGAAGGATATGCAGGGTCAGCATCTCATGGTTCAGGAAATCCTTGAGTTCGAACGCCAGCAGGTGTTTTTGGTTGAAAGGCGAAATTTGTTTCGAGAAGTAGGCGTAGGCCCAAATCAATCCCGCAAGACCCGAGAACAGGGTGTGGGCCAACATAGTCCCAAAACTCCGGAAAGCAAAGACTTGCAGAAGACCGTCCTGGCCCGAATTCAGGAATTGGATGAAATAGAACAGGTTCTCCACAAAGGCGAATCCGATAGCAGCCGTAACCGCATAGACCACGCCATCGATCAGCTGGTTGAACTCTAGCCGATGGCGCATCACGATGAAGATGCTAGCCGTGAGCTTGGCCATTTCCTCGAGGGCCGCGAAAAGCAGGACAGATGATGCCCCAGTGCAAATGATGCTCAAGGAGGGGATTTGGACCAGAAACAGTTTGAGCACCAGGAAAGGGATTGCGACCACGCAACCCGCCAAAAAAGTGCGGAACAGCACCGACATGGGTTCCGGATCCCGATAATCCTCCCAATAATAAAATCCCATCCAGAAGATCGCTGGAACGACAGCGAGAAGGGTGGCGATGATGGGGGTTATCAGATCCATCTCGCACTGGAATTTATTTGACTTTCAGTATCTTGTATTCGTATAGGCCTGCCGGGACTTTGACTTTTACCACATCGTCCTTCGTTTTTCCGAGGATCGCGGAACCGATGGGGGATTCGTTGGAGATAAGAGCGGCTGTGGGGTCCGCTTCAGTGGAACCGACGATGGTGTAGGTTTCCGGCTCATCCTTTTCAGTGATGTTCTGGACTGTGACCGTGGTGCCGATTTGGACCACTTTGTCCGTGCTTTTCACGGCTTCGGCGATGATCTGGGAATTGTCGACCATCTTCTCGAGCTCGATGATGCGGCCCTCCACGAAAGCCTGTTCATTTTTAGCCTCCTCGTATTCCGAATTTTCGGACAAATCGCCATAGGAAATGGCCTCTTTCAGGCGTTGGGCGATTTCTTTGCGTCGGACCTCTTTATAATGCTTGAGCTCCTCCTTCAGTTTGGTGAGGCCATCTTTGGTTACCAAAACGTTCTCTTCGGTGTTCTTGTTGGTCATACGATCTGATTTAAATGATTATAGATGAGTGCTTAAGTGCTTAAGGGATAAGTGCTTAAGTGCTAAATAATGGAATCAATTGTCTTTAATTTTGATGCTGGTCGGATGATCGCGGAGTTTCTGCAAAATCTTGGCTTCGATCTGGCGGATACGCTCACGGGTAACGCCGAATTCCTTGCCCACCTCCTCAAGCGTGTGGCCGATACCATCGTCCAATCCAAAGCGCATGCGGATGATTTTCTGTTCGCGAGGCGAGAGATACTGAAGCATCGCGTGGATGTTCTCCTTGATGATTTTTCGGTTGGTGGCATCGGAGGGGGAAACCGCCTCGTCGTCCTCGATGAAATCACCCAATTTGCTGTCCTCCTCGGCGCCCACGGGAGCCTCGAGCGAGATGATGTCTTGCGAGATTTTGAGGATGTGGCGGACCTTCTTGATGTCCAAATTCATTTCAGCGGCCAATTCATCCACAGTCGGTTCGCGACCCAATTCCTGCAATAGCTGGCGCTGGGTGTGGGTGAGCTTATTGATGGTTTCGACCATGTGCACCGGGATACGAATGGTGNNCCGATGTTTCCCTCTTGAATCAAATCGAGGAAAGAGAGGCCGCGGCCGATGTATTTTTTGGCGATTGACACCACAAGGCGAAGGTTGGCCTCAGCCAACTTTTGTTTGGCCACCGGATCGCCCTTGGCGATGCGCTTGGCCAGCTTGATTTCTTCATCGCCGGTCAGCAAATCCACACGGCCGATCTCGCTGAGGTACATGCGGACCGAATCGTTGGCGATTTCTTTGAGATTAGCCTGTTTTTTCAGGTATTTTTGGTCCACCTCTTCCTCCTTTTCCTCCTTTTCCTCCTCTTCGCCTTCCTCTTTTTCCTCTTTCTCTTCGTCCTCATCCACGTACTCGTCAAAATCGGAAATCACGCCTCCTAGATCTTCGTCAGCGACCTCGGCCTCCCCCTCTTCTTTTTCTTCTCCCTTGCCTTCTTTTCCCTCTTTTCCTTCCTTCCCTTTCCCCTTTACCTTTTGGGCCCGCTCCTTTTCCTTTTTGCCCCAGATCAGATCGTCTTTCACATCGATCACCTCGATCCCGAGTTCCAGGAAAAGGGTATAGATTTCGTCCAGGAGGATCACATTCTCTTCGATCTCTGGCATCGCCTTCAAAAGCTCCTGATGAGTCACAAATTTCTGCTCACGACCCTTTTGGATCAGATGGCGGATTGCCTCTGGGTATTTGGCGAGAGTGACATCGTCGGGTTGGGCGATGAACTTGTTCTGGATTTTTTTTGCCATAGGGAAATTAAGACTATTGGGCTTTGGGCTTACAAAACTCGCGAATCTATATCTTCAAGGTCAATTTCAATATTTCGTTGTAATGGTTGAGAAGGGACTTTTTCTCGGCTGGGTCTTGAGAGAGCCGAATTTTGTATTCGACCTCTTTTTGGGTGTTAAAAAGATTTTTACGGTTGATCTCCCTGATCAGTTTTTTGACTTCTCGCATTCGGTTCTCCTCAGAGAAGTCGGGATATTCCTCGTCCACAAGCAAACCGAGCACCTCCACCCTTTCGCGATCCTCCTCTGTAAACACCTCCTTTATTTGTGCCAATTCGATGGAACTTGTCCGAGTGTACACTGTTTTGAGGGCAATGTAAAACCGTTCTGTGTCGGGGTCGACAGGGATGGTCAGGATCAGCCCCTTGTCGATTTCGGGGTAGATCTCGGGATGAGAGAAAATAAAGCCTAAAAGATACTCCTCCCGGGTGAAGGAATGCGTCTTGATCGTCGCCTCCGAGACTGGCTGTGCATGGGATTTGTGGGATTTCAGATTTCTGAGATCGTTCCAAAGCAGTTTTGGATCGGTCTGGAGCATGAGGGACAGGCGATGGATGTAGATGTTCTGCTCCATCTCGCTTTTCGCGGTCTTGATGAACGGAAGCAGGAAATCCAGAACCTGTTTTTTTCCTTGGACAGTCTGGGTCTCGAATTTTTTTGTCGCTTGGTCGAAATAGAAATCCATGACGCTGATCGGGTTTTCCACGGCCTTTTGCCAAGCCGCAGGATTTTTTTGAATGCATTCGTCTGGATCTTTTCCCTCTGGTACTTGGATGACTGATAGGTTCACATCCGAGGATTGTGCCAGCTCGATGGCCCGAAAGGTAGCCTCCTTTCCCGCACCGTCGCCATCAAAGCAAAAAATGATGTTCTTGGTGTACCGCTGGATGAGCTTGAGTTGCTGGGGCGTGAGCGCTGTGCCACAGGTGGCGACTGCGTTGGTGGTGCCGGCCTGGTGAGCTGCGATCACATCCATGTACCCTTCCATGAATATGGCCACGTTTTTCTGTTTGATGCTTTCCTTGGCCCAGTTCAGGGCGTATAAAATCAGGCTTTTGCTGTAGGCAGGCGTCTCGGGAGAATTGATGTATTTCGGCTCGCCCTGACCCACAATGCGGCCGCTAAACGCCACGGGATTATCCTGGTGGTCGAAAATCGGGAACATCAGGCGGTTGCGGAAACGGTCGTAGGTGCTTTGGTCCGCAATGGAACGCTGGCTGACCACCGCCGCCTCGATTAGGTCTTTGCGGTCGTAATGTTTTTCGGTTAAATGGTTCTTGAGCTGGTCGAAGGAGTCGGGCGCATAGCCGAGACGGAATTTTTGGATAGTTTCATTCGTTAGCCCGCGATTCAGGAAGTAATCCTTCATTTTCGGATTCTCCTCAAGTTTTTTTTGGTAGAACTGCGAGGCCACTTCATTGATTTCGATTGTTTTGAGGCGTTGATTGGCTATTAGCGGCATCCGTTCTGGCAGTTTTACCCCTGTCTTTTGCGCCAAGATCTTTACCGCCTCCGCGAAATTCACATTTTCGACAAGCTGGGTGAACTTGAAGATGTCACCCCCTTGGTGGCAGCCAAAACACCATGCGATACCTTTGTCTGGACTCACGATGAAACTGGGGGTCTTTTCGCTATGAAACGGGCACAAGCCTTTTAGGCTTTTACCCGCCTTCTTGAGCTGGACGTAGCTGCCCACGAGCTCTTCGATGCCGATGCGACCTCTGATTTCCTCTAGGTGGTCCATGATATAGAATTAAGCCCGAAATTCGAATCTTCGAAATACGAAAAAATTCTAAGCTCCAAATACGAAATTTGAAACAAAAAACCAATTCATCAACAAAATAATTCTTTTTGGAATTTTGAGCATTTGGATTTCGGTATTTTTCGGATTTCGGAGATTCGTGCTTCGGATTTCAGAAAAGTCGGGCGTCCGACTTTTCGGTGAAGGCGATTTTTAGGTGCGAATAGCCATTCGCGGTGACCACCCTACCACGGCTGGTGCGGTCCAAAAAGCCGAGTTGCATGAGGAACGGTTCGTAGATGTCTTCGATAGTCTCGATCTCCTCCGATGCCGCGGCGGCGATGGCATTCAGGCCCACAGGCCCGCCGTTGAATTTTTCGATGATGGTGACTAGGATCTTGCGGTCGGTCTTGTCTAGCCCGACATGGTCCACGCCGATCAACCCAAGGGTTTCCTTGGTCAGCTTCATGTTCACGATCTCCATTCCTTCCACGGCCGCGAAGTCGCGCACACGTTTCAGCAATCGATTGGCGATGCGGGGGGTTCTTCGTGAGCAGCGGGCGATTTCCGCGATTGCCCCCTTTTCGATTTTTACATCCAAGATTTGGGCTGATCGGTTCAGGATGCTTTCCATCTCTTTTTCCTCGTAGAAATCGAGCTTGAAAATGTGTCCGAAGCGGTCGCGAAGTGGCGAAGAGAGCAAACCTGCCTTGGTGGTGGCGCCGATGAGGGTGAATTTGGGCAGATTGATGCGCATAGACCTTGTGGCTGGGCCCTTGCCGATGATCAGGTCGAGCGCGAAATCCTCCATAGCGGAATACAGGATTTCCTCCACCTGGGTCTTGAGGCGGTGGATCTCATCGATAAACAGGATGTCGCCTTCCTCTAAATTGCTGAGAATCGAGGCCAAATCGCCCTGTTTTTCGATGGCTGGGCCCGATGTGGTCTTGATGTTCACGCCCATCTCGTGGGCGATGATGTTGGCCAACGTGGTTTTGCCCAACCCTGGGGGGCCGTAGAGCAGAATATGCTCGATGGGCTCCTTTCGTTTTTGGGCCGCCTTCATGGCGATCTTGAGGTTGCGCTTGATGTCCTCTTGGCCGACGTATTCAGTCAAAGCCTTGGGGCGCAATGTGACCTCGAGCTGTTTCACATCGGTCTCGATTTCCTGGGGGCTGGTGATGGGATCTTTTCGTTCGATCATTGGCTTAGATGCTACAGTGCTACAGACCTACTGTGCTACAGGATAACAGGCATTCGGTTCGCTGTTGCACTGTTACAGTGTAGCATTGTTGCACAATTATTTGGATAATCATTATAAGTTCCCGAAGGGGGGATGGCAATTTGCTTTTCGAGAGCAAATCTGCTATAATAAATAGATTATTTTTAATGAATTCAGCCATGTTTTCTCATTATTCAATACGACTGGGATGCCTGTGTGCTGAGAACCGCTTGGTTTTTGAAAAGTTCAAGTCCGATCCATCGTGGGTTGGGGATTTATTGGATCCTGAAAAAAACAATCCTGATTCATTGCCAAAAACTGCGGGCACAGAGAAGAAGGACCAGGACAGGGTCAAAAGTGAGGTCAGCAAGGATCTTTCCAAACTACGTGTTAAAGTCGACGCCAAAAAAAGCCATGTGGAAGCCCAGACCAAGGGCAAGCCCTCTAAACCCCGAAAGGTTATTCGATTGCAGGAATTTGATTTGTCCAAACCAATTCCGGATGATCCAGGCGAATTTGCGGTGTCCGATGAAGCCGGTGCCGAACCGCAACCGTCTATGCCCCCAATCCCTGAAATACCTTCCACCGCGTCAAAGGTTGTCGATACGGTTGCCTCGGCCGTTGTGGGAACTGCCCATGCAACCCCTGTCCATGAACCCGAACAACCTCAAAGTGCTTCAGAGCCAGTGAAGCCTGGCCAAACCCAGCCCATGGAGGCTGATAAGCCCACAAAACCCGCCGCACAACCAAAAGAGGCCCAGCCCAAATTCGACCCGAAGAAAACGGAGGCGGAAGAATTTACCAAGTCATTCAATTCTCTCGGCACTGAAAAGTCAAAAGAAATCGATGATTCGTTCGAGAAGAATAACGCAGATTTGAAATATCTAAAAGGTGGAATGACCCTCTCTCATTGGGGCAAGAATGAATACGATCCCAACAATGAACCGTGGGGAGGCTATTCGTGGTCGGCCTGGGGAAAACGAGCCTTTGATGAGTACAAGGCTGCCTTCAATGCCGCTTCGGAGCCCAAGGCTAGCCAAAAGGAAGTCACGGATGCCCTCAAGAAACTTGAAAATGCCCCTCAGGCATACCGTCGCCTGTCCAAACAGATTGTGGAAGAGACGAACAAGCGCTATGCCTCAAAAATTGACAGCCTAATCCGATCCTACGACCTTCCCAGTGGAGTCTCTGTAAATGATCTGTCCCTTAAGAAGTGGGGAATGGATAGCAAGCCCGTGAAAGATTTGAAAGGCAAATTGCCGGAGGATCTCCAAACCCTAAAGCCCGACACACCTGTATTGGATATTTTAAGGGATTTGAAACTTCCTGCCCTGAATCTGTCTTTTCTTAATCCCTGGGCAGGGCCTGAGGGTCTGAATGAATTCTTCTCAAAGCATTTTGAAAAGATTCCTCAAAGAAAATTCAAGGTTTGGGATGCGGGTGAGGGGGGCAACGGCGTGTTCCAGGCGCTTAAGGCAAGGGGGGTGGGTGGTGAGCTGCTTAGCATGGCCCACATCACATCCGAACAGGAACCCGCCCTGAAAAAGGATTTAGGGTTGGCTGAAAATGAAGATGAAAGAATCGCCTTGGCTAAAGTCAATTATGCCATCCTATTGAGGAATCTCTACATGGTCGATTTTGAACGGTCGNNCGTTGAGAGACAGCTATAAAACCGATTTGGACAATGCCTTAAAAAGCTTGGATAGCGCATATGGCAATATTGATACCGATCCCAGCAAAGACAAGGAAACCATTGTCATGCTCTTGGGGTCCGAAGATCCAGGCTAAGTTTTCAGCCTTTCACTTGAATTTTTATCGCCCTGCCCTCAGAATCTGATTGATCTTTTTTGTGTCAAGAAGGTCCGCCGTGGCGGACTGCTCCTTGTACCAATAGGGAAAGCCTCGAAAATGCTTAAATCCTCTCGCATTGAAGAGGGCTGCGGATTATAATCATTTTCGTCCTCATTGCGCTACGGCCTAGCGGCCTTGCTCCATTCGGACCGGCTTTCTCGCTATTTAGGCCAATAGGGAAACACTCAAATCCCTTGAAAAGTATTCCGTCACGCTCCACACTTTTCTGCGCGATTTGTCCTCGTTTCATTTCGTCCTTCGGCTTCATTGCACTCGGAACGTGTTTCTCGCTATTTAGGCCCGCGTAGCTCAGTGGATAGAGNNCGCAGGTTCGATTCCTGCCGCGGGTACCATAAAGCCATTTCGCTTTTCACATTTCCGATTTCGGATTTCGACCGCCAAACGCGGATCTACGACATTTTTGGAGTACGACAAAATTCTATTTATATTTTAGGTCCTTTGGGACGATTCCCATTTGGGCGATCGTTTTTTAGGCTAATCCAAAAAAAATTGTCAAAAAGTTGTCAAAACCATCTTGATCCACCGAAAGCGTTATGGTATATATTCCACGCTTCAAAAAGAAGTCATAATTAAGCATTGCCTATGTCGGTTATCCATGTCCGCAACCTGCGAAAAAAGTATGGGGAAAACGAAGCCCTGAAAGGCGTCTCCTTCGATGTGGAGAAGGGCGAAGTGGTCGGTTTTCTTGGGCCCAATGGAGCAGGAAAGACCACCACCATGAAAATTCTCACCTGTTCGATGGCCGCCAGCGGTGGAGAGGTCCATGTGAATGGTTTCGATTGCCTTCGCGATCCTGTCGCGGTGCGCCGGCACATCGGGTACCTTCCCGAGAACAATCCGTTGTATCCCGAAATGACCGTTGCCGAATACATCAGCTATATCGCCGAACTTCACGATGTACCCCATCCCAAGATTCAGGAATGCCTTTTGTTTGTCGCTGGGGAGTGCGGGCTCAAAGATCGACTGAACGATCCCATCAACACCCTTTCCAAGGGGTATCGCCAACGTGTCGGCTTGGCCGCCGCCCTGGTGCACGATCCCGCCATTTTGATTTTAGATGAGCCCACGGTGGGCCTTGACCCAAACCAGATTGTCGAAATCCGTAACCTGATCAAAAAGCTTGGGAAGGAAAAAACTGTTATCCTCTGCAGCCATATTCTCGCGGAGGTGGAACTCACCTGCAACCGCATCCTTATTATAAACAGGGGGGAGATTGTGGCTTCTGGAACCTCAGCCGAGCTCAAGTCCGAGGTCGAAGGGCATGCCAGCCTTCGTGTCGTTGTCCGTGGCGAGAAGAAAAAGATCGTCGACGTCATGAAGGCCATTTCAGGAGTGAAAGCCGTCCGAGCCTATGCCGCCAAGGAGAAAGGGGCTTACGTCCTCGAGATTGAAACCACCAGCAAGAAGAAGGACCTACGCGAGGCGATCACACAGGCCATTTTTGAAAACCATTTCGCACTGCTCGAGATCCACAAGGAAACCGTTTCCCTTGAGGAGATTTTCAATCAGGTCACGAATCATAAGGAATAATCAATTCGCATCGCGGCTAGGATTGTGGCTTGAATCGCGGTCCACAACGTTAGCCACTTCCCTAGCCACCATTTGTAATCAAACGTCGATTATGAAGTTCAAACATATCAACGCCATCATGCACAAGGAGTTGCGAGGGTATTTCAATGCCCCGCTGGCCTACATTTTCATCACGGTTTTCCTGGTGTTCACCACTTGGATTTTCTTCAGGTCCTTTTTTCTGGACAATGTGGCCTCGATGCGCACATTTTTCGCCTTTTTGCCTTGGCCATTTCTGGTGCTCATTCCGGCAGTCACCATGAGGCTTT
>PMDG01000021.1:1174-7167 GCA_003154375.1 Candidatus Peregrinibacteria bacterium | reverse complement strand
CGTCAAAAAAAGCTAACGCGTTAAGCTCGCCGCCTGGGGAGTACGGTCGCAAGGCTAAAACATAAAGGAATAGACGGGGACCCACACAAGCGGTGGAACATGTGGTTTAATTCGACGATAAACGAGGAACCTTACCAAGGCTTGACATCTCCGGAATCCTGAGGAAACTCGGGAGTGCCGCAAGGAACCGGATGACAGGCGCTGCATGGTCGTCGTCAGCTCGTGCCTTGAGGTGTTCGGTTAAGTCCGTGAACGAGCGCAACCCATGTCCTGTGTTGTATTTTCACAGGAGACTGCCGACTTCAAGTCGGAGGAAGGTATGGATGACGTCAGATCAGCATGGCCCTTATGCCTTGGGCCACACACGTGTTACAATGGCCGGTACAGAGGGNNAGTTCAGATTGAGGGCTGCAATTCGTCCTCATGAAGCTGGAATCGCTAGTAACCGCAAATCAGACATGTTGCGGTGAATAAGTTCCTGGGTCTTGTACTCACCGCCCGTCACATCATGAAAGGTGGGAGTGCCCGAAGTCGCCTTAGCCCTACGGGGCGGGTGCCTAAGGTAAAATCACTGATTGGGATGAAGTCGTAACAAGGTATCCGTAGGAGAACCTGCGGATGGAATACCTCCTTTTAAGGAGAAACTAGGTCCGAACTCAAGTCGGACTAGGTCGGTCTCAAAAAGAATTTCTTTACTGCATTCAGAGTGCTAACTCATTCAAACCAACCCCGTCTTAATTGACGAGGGTTTTTTTGGTATCTGTTGCGACTTATTTAAATATTGACAATCATTATAATAATGTTATATTAAACTTTGAATTGTCAGATTAAGATATGAAATATTATGTCTAGAAATGAGATTTCGCAGCAGGAGGCGAGTGATCCACTAAGTGCTGAAATTCGCCATGAAGCCGCCCATTTCATCGCTTCGCCCGATTTGGCCGAGGTGGCCATGGCCCTATCGACAGAAGAAAGGGCGCGTTTAAAGAACGTCTTCTCCAGGGTGGCCGAATTTTTAGAGAATGGTCAAAATCCCTCTAGAACCGAAAATATCACAGAGGCGAAAGTGGATGGAATGTCCATTCCCCCGATTTCGTCGGAGGTTGCCCAGCAGATCCTTGACAGTGAGAGCGCAAAACGGGAAAGCGCCTTCTCCACAAAACCACAAGAAAAACCTACGCCTAGCCACGAAAATCCGCCTGCGAATTATGACTCTGGCGTTCCTGGGGTGCTCTTCACCTGGGGCGACATCATAAAATTCAATTTGGGTGAGTAAATTTTTTTACGCCCCCCTTATTTATTTGGTTTTGGCCCTTTATTGAAGTATGGTTTGAGCTTTTTCATGGGGGGAAAATTAATGCTAAGCCTCCCGTAACTTTCATCGTTTACAGGTCTTTTTAGACAAAAAATCCGGCTGTACCCAGCTCGTTGTATGTGGTTAGATCAATAAGCAGCCTAATTTTTTTAGCTTTGGATTTAATACGCCTCGAACAATTTATCATTTCCCAAGGATGGTCGTTTTTTGGCGTGGCAGATTTCAAGTCGGTACAAGAAAAAATATGCACCCATCGGAAAATTTTCGATGAGTGGGTGAAAAAGGGTTTTCATGCAGGCATGGATTACCTCCCCCGAATGGCCGAGGATCGTCATCAGCCGGATCGGAAGCTCCCAGAGGCGAAATCAGCGATCATTTTGGCGGCCTGGTACTCTAATGAGCTTGGAGCAAGGAGCTTGGAGCTGGGAGCCAAACCAAGTTCAAAAAAGAATTCGTTGCTCGCAGCTCCCAGCTCGCAGCTCCCAGCTCGCGGGGTGGTAGCTCGTTATGCTGCGGGTCGTGATTACCATAAGGTTCTTAGGAAGAAATTGATCGAACTCTCCGACTGGCTAAAATTAAATGATCCGACGGCCCAGACCTATGTTTCAGTGGATAGCGGCCCCCTGGCCGATCGTGTGTTGGCCGAAGCGGCAGGCTTGGGTTTTTTCGGCAACAATGCCTGTTTAATTAATCCGTCAAAAGGAAGCTATTTTTTCATCGCTTCGTTTCTGACAACCTTGGCCTTGGAGCCTTCGATAACCAAGCCAATGCCCAATTGTGGCGATTGCAAAAAATGCAAAATAGCCTGTCCGACCGGAGCCCTGAAGGGTGGCGGAGTCATTGACGCGAACCGATGTATTTCCTATCTCACGATTGAGAACAAAGGTCCGATACCGATCGAATTTAGACAGGCTATGGGCAATCGGATCTTTGGTTGTGATGCATGCCAAGAGGTCTGCCCGTTCAACGTGGGCCGGGCCCATTCTCAGGAAATCCGAATAAACGATCTCAAGTCTGAAAATGGGGTGGGGGAGTCGCTGGATTTGGCTGAGGTCCTTTCCATCCGTACCGATGATGGATTTTTGAAGCGGTTTGCAGGGACCCCTCTTATGCGCGCCAAGCGATTCGGGCTCGTTCGCAACGCTTGCGTTGTGGCGGGAAATAGCGGAGACCGAACTTTGGTTCCGATTCTCCAGCAATTGATTGAAAACGAATCCGATGGGATACTAAAAGAGCATGCGAAGTGGGCCCTTTCCCAATTGTCCTAATCGTATGAGGAATCCGATCAAACTTGGAGAAAAATGCGTTTCCGGTGCCGAGCATCAAGTTTGGCTTGATGAAGCGCGTAAGTTGGCCCACAAGATTCCCCACCCTCTAGGGAGGCTTTGGCAGAAAATGGACGCTCGCCATGCGGAGCGGGATTTGGGTGTCCTCCAAGAATACGATATTCCCATTGTCCCCACTCGGGTTCATGGCGAATCCACCCTACTTCTTGCCGACCAAACCAGGAAGAATACCGAAATGGTTTTGGAGCAGCCACTACTTCGGCCTTCCCACGCTATCCTGTATCGAGACTTGATGAATTTTGATAAGATCCGCGCCTTTTTGTTGGAAATCGTTCGTAAGGGCGAGGCCATGTATCGCGAAAAGGATTTGGGATTGGACCTTTTGGGCGGCAAAGCCTTCTTTTTGGCTTTTCCCGCACTGAATCCTTTCAAGAAAAAGATGCAGGCCGAGGTGAGCAACCTGCTCATCGCGGACCAGAATATCCAGACGCCCGAGGCTTGGATCCAAAATGATCGCCGCAAAATCCGTTCCTTGGTAGGCTCGGCCTTTGATCGGAGAAAGGGGGCTACCATCGCAAAGGAAGGCGAAATCAGGCTTTGCGACGTGCGCTTATTCGATTTTGATCGAGGACGAGGTTTTTATGGACGGAATCTGACCCTTCTCCTTAGACAGATCCACCAGACCCAATATGCCGCCCTATGGTCGCTTCTAGAAAGTTTTGGCATCAAGCCTGAAATCAAATTCGAGACCCGTTTTCAGCAATTGGCCCGAATGCTGATCCAGCAGGCCACGCCGAAAATGCGTGCCTTCGCAGAAGGGATGTAGTAAACAAACTTGTTTGATTGCCAGTAGGGAAAGCCTCAAAAACACTTGAATCCGCTTGCGGATTCCGCGTGTTTTTGCCCTCACTCCGCTGCGGGCTCGCCAAAAAAAAAGCCCTAGCTCCGTTCGGTCGGCTTTCTCGCAACTTTGTGGTGGGCGATGGAAGAGTTGAACTTCCGACCTCGACATTATCAGTGTCGCGCTCTAACCAACTGAGCTAATCGCCCTCGTCGGCATTTTACTTTAGCTTCCATTTCGGTGTAAACACCAAAATTCCAGCTGTCGTCAATGCCTCCTCCCCCCAAATTGTTCGTTGCGCTAGACCAATTTGGGGACCCCATTTTCGGGTGCGGAGAAAAGATACCTAAGCGAAGCGCTGTAGTCAACTTTTTTCCTTGTCCGAAACCACGTATGATCATTTAGTGATTGATTTAACCCTTTTCCTTTATGAATTTTCTTATCATTTACGCACACCCGAACCCCAAGAGTCTCAATGCCTCGATCAAGGATTCATTTGTCGAGGGGGCGAAGGAGGCAGGGCATATCACCCATGTGATCGATTTGTACCATGAGCATTTTGATCCCGTCCTTAGAACCCCTGAAAAACATGGAGAAGAAAGCGAAGTCGTCAAAAAACACCAAGATTTGATCCGCTGGGCGGATTGGATGGTTTTCATTTATCCGGTCTGGTGGCTTCGGGCACCCGCGATCTTGGAGGGCTGGTTCGACAAGATTTTTAGTGCCGGTTTTGCCTTTCGTTATAAGAGGCTTTTTGGCAAGGTCGGTGTTCCCGAAGGTCTGTTGCCTTGCAAAAAGGCCATTGTTTTCGAGACGTATGGTGGTCCGGCCATCGGGATTGTAGGGCTTTATATGAACGTTGGATGGAGGCGTATCAAAAACAATATTCTTAAGATGTGCGGGGTGAAAACCATCAAGCATATGCCTTTCTATTCATCCCAGTCCGCGACCGATGAACAACGGAAAAAATGGCTTGAGAAAGTCAAAGCCCTAGCCAGGAATTTGCGCTAATGGATTAGAAGAGTTGCCCTTCTGGAGGCGCGATCACGTTCTCGTCGTAAATCACGAGCGGGATGATCTCCTTGTCGTTTTCGGTGACCAAATCTTTGTTATACAGGAACGACATGGCCTCGTTTTCGATGTTGACGCACCCGAGCGACCCCCAGCGAACCGTGTGGATGAGGATGTCCGCCCCCAGCATGCTATGGGGGTGGGGGTAAAGCGTATCGCCGATTCGGTTGATGGCTGGGATTTTGTTGTACGCCTCCAAACTCATCTTGCCGGAAAGCAAGTCGGGGAGCGCGTCATGGGGCATGGGATAGCTGACCTTGAACACTCCGAATTGGGATCCATCCTTGCTCCAACCGTTCATGGAACTTCTATTGGTGCGATACAGATACCGGACCACGGGGCCGCCTGGGCTTTTCAAATCCCCAAATTTGTCCTTGGGGCCATCTTTCCGATAGGTGATTTGATACGTGTAGCGCAATCGGTATCCCGAGTCTGTTTTTTCATAGGTCTCGATTCGTCCCTTGGCCCCTTCTTCTTTTACCATTTTCACCGCATAACGATGAGGCTGGTTTAGGATCCCGTAAAGATCGATTATCCCAGGGGAAGGGGATTCCGCCTCAGCAGCGATGTTTACAACTCCTCCGTTCTCAATAGCGGGAACCCAAAGCGATCGAGATCCAACCTTGAACCAGTCCACACCATCACGGCTTACCTCTTCGATGGGCACGAAAGACATTCCTTTATATAGAAGCCCCGGTTGCGATCCCACGCCAGGTTCCTGATAGACCGGTAACTGATCTGAGGTCACAGTAAAGGTCTGCCCTAGGCTCCATCTCCCTTGGGCAAGAGTTCCGGGCACAAAGGTGGCCAGAAGCGTAGTGACACAAACCAAAATGTAAACAATGACTCTTTTTGCCATTTAAAGTGGATTGAAATACTAAATCACTTGCATAAATTAGCATATAATTAAGTATTTGTCAAGTCTCATCTTGGCCCCCTTAATACACCCCTCAAAAGGGACTTCGAACGGATAGGGCAATAGGCCTTCCTGAAGCACAGCGAAGCCCTTAATCCCTCTTGCGCCAAAAGAAGCTCCTTTCTTATGGTCAGCGCACCCGATGCCTAAGGACCCTCTTTCCTTTGGCCAAAAGGCCCGATTCTCAGGGCTAGAAGACGAATGGCGACCTAGTTTCGTTCGGACCGCCCTTCTTGATATTTTGCCAGAAGGGGAATCCTCGAATTTCCTGGAAAGCGCTGACTAACGCTTCGCGCTTTCCAGGAAATTAGTCCTCGCTTCGCCGCCCTTCTCCGCCTACGTTAAGACTCCGGCTCCTGGCGGGCTTGCTCCGCTCGGACCGGCTTTCTCGCTTCTTTTTCCAATAGGGAAACGCTTGGATTTGCTGAAATCCGCCTACGCCAAAGGGCTCCGACGGATTCACGCAAATCCATCCTCGCTCCGGTCACGCTCGAAAAAGTCGCGCTCCCTACGATTCGGACCGCGTTTCTCGCTACTTAATGGTGGAGTCGAAGAGATTCGAAC
>PMDG01000021.1:0-1131 GCA_003154375.1 Candidatus Peregrinibacteria bacterium | reverse complement strand
CCGTCAATCGGAAGAAGGCTTATTTCACAAAATAGCCGCAATAGATCAGGGACCCCCCAAGGATCGCGACCACTGCGCCGGCGAAATAGTAATAGCCTATATGGGCGAGGATTTTCCATTGGAGCACCGCCTTTGTCCATGATCCTGGGGCCAGGAAGTAGAACACGGATTTGGCAAGGATCGCCCAGCCCGTCAGGGTGATGATCACATAGGGGTTCCATTCCCAGATGTTGTAGGCGTTGACGAGAATCAGGCCGAAAATCAGACAGATCATAGCCAGGGGGAAGAAGGCGAAATGGTCCCTGTCAATCCATGACGGGATCTTTTTCCATTGTTTGGCATATAGAAAAACCGAAAGGCCATAAACCAAATAGATTGGACCAATGATACTCGCAAGCACCACCTCTTTTTGCATAAGTTTATTTTTATGGATAAACAGTCTTATCTTAGCAGAAGCATTACCGCAAAGCCACAAGACTTAATTCCCCTTAGTGCTTTAGTGCCAGATTTAAGGTTCGATGCTCGGAATCGTTTGGGATTTGCGGCATTCATATTTGCGATTTGTATTTTGTAGATTGCTGTCTTAGAATGGCCCTATGCACATTGCCATCGGCATCATCGGCATCATCCTCAGCCTCCTCATCCTCATCTATCGGGTTCCTATTCGGGAATTCATGGGGACCTTCGGCTGGGCCGAGCATTATTTCGGACCGGGCGGGACCTATACCGCTTTGATGCTGGCTGGCGTGCTCGGTTTTTTCATTTCCCTCATCATCATGACGAACACCATGGATTTCCTGGTGGGAGGGTTCATCGGGCAGTTTTTCGGTTCGACCAAACATTAGGAGTGCTTACGCGTTTGGAACTGCACCTAAAGGCATAAGCTCCAATTTTTTTCATCGTTACTCCGTTTTCCTTTGTTTCGTCTCATTTTTTAAGTCTGAAAAGAGGGTTTGTCACAAAAAGTCCTTTTTCTTCTTGACTTTGAAATAAAAGTGCATAAAATAGGGAGGCAAATTAAGTCCAAAAAAACAAAAAATTTATTTCCAACCCAGTCGCATGTCGTCACTTCATTTCGTATACTCTTGAGCTTTAAGTGCCTAGGCACCTGGTTCAAGAGTGTGCGAAAGC
>PMDG01000041.1:44329-44569 GCA_003154375.1 Candidatus Peregrinibacteria bacterium | reverse complement strand
CCCAGCAACCTGCCTTCGCTTTTGGTGTTCCTCTGCGTATCAACGGATTTTACCCCTACACGCAGAATTCCAGTTGCCTCTGCCATCCTCTAGTCTTGCAGTATTTGTGGCATGTTGATCGTTGAGCGACCAGATTTAACCACAGACTTACAAAACCGCCTGCGAACGCTTTACGCCCAATAATTCCGGATAACGCTTGCACCCTACGTATTACCGCAGCTGCTGGCACGTAGTTAGCCG
>PMDG01000041.1:44115-44293 GCA_003154375.1 Candidatus Peregrinibacteria bacterium | reverse complement strand
AACTAACTGATACTCCGCAGGCCCTGCTCGAACCGAAAAATCTTTACCCTTTCGGGACTATCCGGTATTAGCCCGCCTTTCGGCAGGTTATCCCCGAGTTCGAGGTAGGTACCAACGTGTTACGCACCCGTTCGCCGCTCCAATCTTGCGATTGGCGCTCGACTTGCATGTGTTAGGC
>PMDG01000041.1:0-44097 GCA_003154375.1 Candidatus Peregrinibacteria bacterium | reverse complement strand
TATCTTTACTGCATTCAATGTGCTAGTTAGTAGTTTCTCCAGCGCTGCGCTGGAATTCTACTAAGCCGATGATGCGAAAGACCATTTAACCTCTGGAAAAGGATTATCCTTCCCCAAAGAGCAAATGGATTGTAGTGGATCGGGCTAGGGGAAGTCAAGAAAAAAAAGGCGAAATAAAATTAGAGCCTGTATTTCCTCTGAAATAATGGTAAAATCGAAATCGAAAAATAACCAAAAAACTATGCAATTCATTCAAATGATCAACTCAAACCCATTCATCCTTGCCCCATTGATAATATGGACTTTGGTTTGGAAAGGAATGGCACTCTGGAAAGCGGGTCGCAATAACCAGCTTTACTGGTTCATCGCCTTGCTCATCGTGAACACCCTCGGTCTATTGGAGATCGTCTATATAGTATGGTTCCAGAAAAAATCGAGGGCCAAATAAACCTGGTCGGAGAACTAATGGGAGTTCTAATCGGGAGTCTAATTGGACGTGAAAAAGTCACTGACAATTAGTCGCCCCATCAGTTCACCAATGAGTTCAACCATTAGGTCCCCTATCTATTAGGTTTATTTTCCTTGTGAAACGGCGATCAAGGGGGCCAGCACCGAAAGGAGAAGAATCCCGATGACAATCCAAATGACTAATTTTTTGGTTTTTTTGCTGATCATGAAAAGTGGGATTGGGAATTAGGGATTAGGAACGACTTGGCCCTCCGCGACAATGACATCGCTGTAGGTGCTGACATTGTTCTTATCATCCGCGACCTCGAGGGTCACGTTGTAGCTGCCAGGATTCTGGAAGGTGTGATTGGGCTTGCGGGCATCGCTGGTCTCGCCATCGCCGAAATCCCATGTGAACTTGGCCACGGGACCCGTGGAGCACTTGGAATCGAAGGTGACGGTGGCGGGAGCGGGCCCCGAACGCCTGCTGGGGGTGAAACAGGCCTTGAGCGGGATTTCGCGAACATAAACCAACAGGTCGGCGGTGCCGTTTTCGTTTTGGTTAGTAACCACCTTGAGTTTCACGGGGTAAGTCCCCACATTGGTGTATTTATGGGAAATTTGGGCACCTGTGATAGTGGAAGGCGATTTGTCACCAAAATTCCATTCGTAGCTCACGATGCTGCCCCTGAAGGTGCTACTGCCAGAACCGTCGAACTGGACGACAAGTGGCGCTGTCCCCTCTTCCGGGGTCGCCTTGATGATCGCGGAGACGCCTGGCTCAGACACTTTCACCGTTGTGGTGGCTGTGCTCTCAAGCTTGGTCGAATCCCGTGTCACCAACGTAATCGTATAGGTTCCCGCCTTCTCATAGGTGAAGTCGACCTTCTGGCCCGTCGGTTTTGCCCCTTCGACTCCCAAATCCCATTCGTAATCCACAATATCCTTGTCGGGGTCCGTGGAGGCGGAGGCATCAAAAGAGACTTTAAGAGGCACATTCCCATTCACGACCCCTTTGTCATCAGGCAAGGGTAGGGTGGTGATTTGGGCCACCGGGGGTGAGGCAATGGCTTTGGCCTCGACTTGGGCCGTCGTGGTAGAAGTTAGGCCGGTATCATCGGTGACCTTGAGGGTAACGGTATAGAGGCCTGGATTGTTATACACATGGGGAAGTGTCACTCCGATCCCGACTGCGGAACCATCACCGAAATTCCATTCGTAATGGTTAACCTTGCCTTTCAGGCTCTCGCTCTTGCTGCCATCAAACTGGATCTGCAGAGGAATGGGGCCGGTGAGCCCTGGAGTCGCGTCTATCGAAGCGGAAAGAAGGGGTTTCTCGCTCAAGGTCACATCGATGTCGCGAGTGTAGTTTTGGACCACGTTATTCTCGTCGATCATCCGAAGGTGCACACTAAACTTTCCCACCTGTTCGAAGGTGTAACGGGGACGGATCTGATCTTTTCCGCTGACATCGTAAGTGCCATCGCCATTGAAGTCCCAATCAAAAGTCTGGATTTTCTTTCCTGCGGGAACCAAGGCGCTCGCGTCGAATAGGACGGTGAGAGGCGCGGTACCCGTAGCGGGATCGGCGCCAAAGACCGCTTCCTTAATAACGACGGTATAAAAATATTGTCGAGGTTTGTCCTCACCGACCACCGTGACCTCAAGGCCTACGTTGGTGACGCCTTTGTTGGTGAAAAGATAGGAAACGGGGAAATCCGTGACCACCGTCTCGTAAACGCCATCGCCGTTCAGATCCCACTTTACCTCGGTGATATTGAGTTTTTTGGCCTGGATGGCTTTTATGACATTCTCGGAGGTGAATGTGACCTCCACGGGGGCGACCAGATTATCCATGCTGGAAGGCTTCAACACGCTGATTTCCTCCTTGCCGATTTCCGAGGCGATCTGGATGTTGTTGATAAAAGTGGATAGACTCAGCCACAAGAACATGATGACGATCATGGGGATGAGTCCCAAAAAGAACATCTTGATCCCTTTGCCACGCGCCTCTTTGTCTCCTTTCTTGGCAAACAGCCATCGGAAGATGCCGATCACGACAAACAGGAAAAAAATCAGGGCTAGCAAACCGAATGATAGGTTGATGACCGTCGACAGAAAGGATTTGATTCCGGACGTGTCCAAACCGAGCGCCTTTAGAACAGGGCTGTTTTGTCCGCCCCCTGCGATCACCAGCACCATGAGGACCACAAACATCACGAAAAGGCCGACCAATGTGAGCCCGATGGTGATCAGGAAGCTACCGCTCTTTTTTTGAGGGGTCAGATCCTTTCCGATTTTCTTGGGCGGAGCCGAAAACGGAACCCTGGCCGAGGGGGATGGCTTCGGGGCTGGAGCCTTGGCAGGCACTGGCGCCTCCTCCACGCCGGAAGAGGCCTGGGGCACAGGCTTTGGGGTTTGATTTTGGGGAATCTCGTCTAACATTTTGGTTTGTTTTTAGTTTTACGGTGAACACTATACTCCAAGCGGAAACAGGAGACAAGCGGAGAAATATGTGAACGAAAGAAAGCAGCGGAATACCGGATTCCGCCATCTCCCTCCTTACTGTCATTTCGACCGAAGCCCTATTTTTGGGGCGAAGCGGAGAAATCTGCGAAAAATCCGATTGCCAAACATCGATTGCGCAGATTTCTCGACTCCGCTCTGCTACGCTCGAAATGACAACGGGGGCTCAAGCCATTCCCCCGCACCCTGCACATTTGGTATTATGGGGTCATGTTGATCGACTACCATCTCCACAATCATTTCTCCCCAGACTGCGAAGCCGACACGGCCTCTTTGCTAAAAGAGGAGCTCGGCCACGGCGTGCGCCACGTCTGTTTCACCAACCACGCAGAATGGTTCGAGAAAAAGGAGGAAGTGGCGGGGGTTTTCATACCATTGGAAGCCGCAACCCGATTCGGGGAAATCCAAAAGGAACTGGAGGCGATCCGCCCGCAGTTCCCAGATATGGACATCCGCTTCGGGGCCGAGGTCCAATACCAAAAACAATATATGGAGGATCTTGCGAAATTCATTGAGGCCACCCCATTCGATTTTATCCTTGGCTCCGTGCATATCATCGATGGCATCCTGATTTCAGGCGGCAGGCACGCGAAGGAAATATTCGGGGTTACGAGCGAGGAAACCGCCTACACCCATTATTTCGATGACATGCTGAAGCTGGTCGAATGGGGTCACATCAGTGCCGTGGCCCACTTCGACATTTGCAAAAAATTCGGCCACCAATTTTACGGCCCGTTCAAACCCGAAAAATACAAACCCCAGATCCTCAAAATCCTGGAAACCATGAAGGCCAAGGGAATCGGAATCGAACTCAATGCTGGCTCGCTCCACAAAAACTGCAAAGAACTGTTCCCCCACCCCCAAATCCTAAAATGGTGTTTGAAGGTCGGCATCGAGGATTTCACCTTCGGCTCCGATGCCCACGAGCTCAAACGCGCCGGAACCTATTTGCCCGAAGTGCTGGCCATTGCCAAAGAGGTGGGAATCAAAACAGTTTCGACGTATGACCAACGCAAACCGACGAGGCATAGCATTTCCTAATAATTTGTTTCTGATATGAGCATTTTATGCATTTCAGTTTTAAATTTGTGTTTCATGAACTTGATAAATATTTAAAAAAATGTTATAATATATATAGAAATAAAAAAATAAATCAAATAATTATGATTGAAAAACAAACACACAAATCCGAATTAGCCCCTGAAGGATCACTGGCCGAATTTCGTGAAAAATTCGGCACGCTTTTGAGCAAGACCGCCTCCTCATCCTATCACCGAAATTATAGAGATACAGGTGAGCGCATTTTAATCAATACAACTTCAAAAAGCGTCCGTGGGCCAAGGACTGGAAAGTCATGGGCAGGGGAAGAGGAGCCTGGCACTGCATTTGTCGATTTCGCATTGGAACCAGAGGTGGCTGAAAAACTATATGAGCAGCTTGGACGATCAATCAAGGAATGGAAAGAGAACAAGAAAGACTAATTCTTTGAATAGATTTTTTTGAGTCAATAGGAGCTGACTTCACGCTCAGCCTTTTTGTGCGATAAAACCCTCTTGCCACTATTTGCGAGCCATACTAACGTTAAATACGTGAGGCTTTTATTCGATCTCATCACACCATGGTCACAAAAGAGGCGCTCAAGCTGGCAGAAAAACTTTGGGATTACCTTCACATGGGCCAAACCCCCAAAAGGGCTGATTGCATTTTGGTGCTTGGGAGCTATGACCTACGGGTTGCGGAGCGAGGCGCTGAATTGTACCTTGAGGGTCTGGCGCCCCTGATCGTTTTTTCGGGAGGCCTTGGGAATTTCACCAAAAAAGTATGGAGGAAGCCCGAAGCGGACAAATTCGCAGCCATTGCATTGCATATGGGAGTCCCAAAAAAGGCCATCCTCATCGAAAACAAATCCTCGAACACGGGGGAGAACATCGAATTCGTCCAAAGGCTGTTCGCGAAAAAGGGGCTCGATCCGAAATCGATCCTGATGGTTCAGAGGCCTTACGCGGAGCGAAGGGTCTACGCGACAGCCAAAAAACACTGGCCCAAGAAGGCTCTGACCTTCACTTCACCCCAGATCCCGTTCAAAAAGTACCCAATAAAAATGATGCCTCTTAAAGTGCTGATCGCGATCATGGTCGGTGAAATCCAAAAGATGACGTGCTATCCGAAATTAGGATATCAAATTGCCCAAACCATTCCCGAAAAGGTGCTAAAGGCCTATGGGCGACTGGTTGAAATTGGGTATGGCAAAGTTTTGAAGGTCTGAGCTCCTTCCTTTCCGATATAGAATAAATGAGTCGCTAAGCCAAACGGGCATAGCGAGGTGTTGAAATGGATTTCGCAACCTTTGGCTAGTAGCAAACCGAGCCTGAACCCTTGAGCGTGCGTAGCCCCGCACGCGCTTTGGGTGGTCTCCGACGGGCCCCAAAGCGAACGGGGCGAAGCCTAGCGAAAGGGCGCAAGGCGAGACCTTGAACTTTGGAAAGGCCGAAAACCTTTGCAAAGGTTTTCGGTTTATTTCACATTTTTTAACCAATCTGGCGTAGGCCCTTGTTCATTGACTGGCCGTGGTTTGGTCGAGTTGTCGTCTTTTTTCTCGTCAGAGCCTGGACCTGTCGAAGGCTCCACCTCGCCTTCGATAATATCTTTCTTCTTGGCCCATGCCGGTTCAGTGACTTGAGGTGCCGAAGCCTCCGAAGCGTCCGAAGAAGAGGGCTCGGGTGCATGGGGGCGCGGTGACGAAGTGGGCATTCGGGGCAGGGCCTCGGGGGAAGGGCCCTCGAAGTCATGCGCGCCGATCAGGGAGAGGATTTTATTCTTAAGTTCGTCCACCAACTCCTCGAACGTGAGGGAAGGATGTTTCGCCTTGAGAACGGCGAGGATGCCGCCAATGGCCAGAATGAGCAAAGCGACAATGATCAGGATCAAATACAGGATCACCTTGAGAATCTTTAGGACAAGGGATCCGCCACTCACTGGCGCCGTTTGGGCGGGCTGGGCTGGGGTTGCTTCGGCGGGCGTAGTTACCCCAGGTTGGGCCAAGTCCTGCGCAATCTCGACCTCGGCACTCTTGCTGTCCGTGACCTTGTCCGAATCGGTCACCATGAGGGTGACAATATAGGTGCCCGACTTGCTGTAAGTGTAAACAGGGTCGGAAAGGCCAATCTGGCTTCTCTGGCTTTCATAGCCGGCTGGATCGGTGTCGCCAAAACTCCACTGATACGAAAGATTCTTGTCGGAAAGATTGATGGACACAGTGGAAAGGTCCTTGAATTGGACCGTGTTTCCATCGACCGTGAACGAAAAGTCTGCCTTGGTCACGATCGTGTCCTTGACCACGATTTCCAGATCCTTTTCCGCGGTGTTGCCCTGTTTGTCTGTGATGTTCACCTTCACGGTGTACACGCCAGCGGCATCGTAGATGTTTTGGATCGTGTTGACCCCTTCCGTTTCCTGTTCCGCTTTCCCATCGCCATTGAAATCCCAGGCGAATGTGTATTGGTCCGGAGCAAGAGCCAACCCCAGGACTGTGAAGGTAATGGGGTCTCCCTTCACCACAAAATCCTTGTCGGAGGAAAGCCTCACGCCACCCTGATCCGCTAAGGAGGCTCCAGGGGGGATGGGCTTTGAGCCGAACATCAGGCCTTTCTGGACACGGCTCCCCTTTCCGCCCTCACCGACCACCGTCAGCTGAGCGATGATTTGGTTGGAGGCGGGGAACTCGGACTTGGGGTATTCCGTTTCCCAGACATCTCCTGTCTTGAAAGAAGGGTCGTTCAAGTTGTCGATGTCATCAGCCTTATTGCCGTTCCCATCGCTGTCCGTGAGAATATCCTTGTCGATTCGGTATTCCAAAATCTTGCCCTTGGACTTGCGGGCATAAAAGGTCACTTTATGGGGATCGTTGTACAGGTGGACCATGCTGTCCTGGGGATCCGGGACCGGGGAAACATCGAGTACCGCGATCGGATCGCCCGTGGTATCCAAAGGGTCGAACACAATCTGGACTTGTTCCTTGGCCTTGCGTCCGGATTTGTCCACCAGCGTGGCCTCGGCCACGATATTGGGGGATTCCCCAGATTTGTAATCGGCCTGCCAAGTCTGGCCATTCAGATAGGAATTGTCATTCGCATTGTCGATATCATCATCGCTCACGCCGTTTCCGTCACTATCTAGGAAAATATTGCGATCGATGCGGTACTCCAAAATTTCGCCTGTGGATTTCTCGAGATTGAAACCCACTTTGCCCGAGTCGCCCAAAAGGTGGACGGTCTTTTCGGGGGTTTCCTGGGGCAATGTCTCCAAGGTGATCCTGAGTGGGGTTCCGTTTCCAACAGGGCCTACGGTTCCCTCGCCACCTTCCGACGGGACATTGGCGTACAAATCCCCGGCAAGGACGCTTACGGTGGTGTTCTCGACCGTCTTGCCAGCGGTGGCGGTCAAATTAACCGTGTATTCGCCTTGGGCCGGAAACATGAAGGTAAAATTGCGGGTGGTCTGTGTGCTGAGGATCTCGGTGCCCTTTTTCACAATCCATTTAAGGGTCGCCGAGGGATTCTGGGTCTCGGCAAACAGGTCCACACGCTCGCCGATCTTGACCTGCATCTTTCCGCTGGCATACGTGACCATCACGCCCAGGGTGAGCGTGAGCATCAGGACCGCCAGTGTTTTGCCTAATCCTTTGAGCATCAATTTTTAACTCTTAATTCTTAATTTATAATTCTTAATTATTTAACATTGAAAGTCGCCTCTTCTGTCAGTTCCCCAAACATCGTGTCGGTCGCACGCACGCGGATCCGGACCTTGCCCGCATCCGTGGCGCTGAAAACGGAGGCCGCCTTTGAATCTTTGGCATCGACAGGATTGGGCGTAAAGATGCCACTGCCTTCGACGATCTCGAAATACACCTTTCCGGTATAGGGAGAATTGTCGGCATTGAGGACGACCACCCCCACATCGGCGCTGCCGCCTTTTTGGAGGGCTGAGGGGACCATTTCGATGTCCAAGGTGGTGATAGGCTGCTTGGGAGCGGTGATTTTGACGGAACGATAGGCGTTCTTCTGACGATCGGCCTCGGTCTGGTTCAAATTGATTTCCCGCACCACCACACCTTGCATCCCCAGCATATCTTTGGCCGTCAGCTTGACCTTGTAGTTTCCCTTTTCGTTATAAGTGTGCACAGGGGCGATTTCGGTGGATTCGACATCGTCGTCATTGATTCCGTTGCCATTGGCATCGGTGGCGGTATCGAAATCCCATTCGAAACGGAGGGTGGGGTCGCTCAAGGTGGGATCGAAACGGCTGCTCGAGGCGTCAAAGCTCACCTTGGTCCCATCGATGGTATAAGTGAAAGCGGCCTGGGGCAATGCGTTGGCGGACTCGACCACCACCTTGTGGGAAGCGCTGCTGGAAAGGCCACGATAGACCACCTTGAGGCGGACATCGTATTCCCCTGGCGTGTTGTACTGGCGGTTCACGGTTTGGCCGGACGTGGTATCGTCAAATGTGCCATCGCCATCAAAATCCCAACGATAGGCCTCGTTGGGCAACGTGTCGCCTTGGGGATCGTACGAAGTGGAGACAAGGCTGATGGAGTCCCCAACCGTGACCGTGGATTTGTCCATGGTGAATTCGGCGACCGGAGATAGATTGGGGCCGTTCTTGATGTCGAGGAAGCTCACCTCGCCAAAACGCTCCTGGGTGCTGTAAAAATCATTGTTGTTGTCATAGACCTCAAGGACGAAATAGTATCGGTTGGTGATGTCCGCCTCCCCATTGGAAGTGATCACCATATCGGTCTCGGGGGTGGCCGTGTTGTGCAGACCGAGTTTTTCGTTCTCGAACCCTTCTCGATAATAATACCAGCGGTATTTCTTGATGGTTCCATCCAGATCCTTGGGGCTGATGGCCCTAAGGGTCACTTTCACTGGGGTGATCAGCACGTCCATGGGCGGGGCGACCACGACAAAATCGGTGATGGTCGGCAACTGATTCACCACTTTGAAATAAGCCTTGTCCTCATCGCTGACCTTTCCGCTGATCGTGTCCCGGACCGCCAAGCTGACGCTAAAGCATTCCCCTTCTCGGTTTATATCGGAAAATTTGTGATTTATCTCACGTGAAGTCTCATGCTCGCCATCGGGGAATTGCCAATCGATCCCAAGCAGACGGCCCGTGCCATCCGTGTTCATGGAGCTGTTTGAGTCGAAACGCACAATGTCGGCACGAGTGGCTTGGGTTCCGGAAATGCCTTTGCCACATAGGTCGTCAAGGACGGGAGGCTCGCGTCCGTTCACGGTGAAATGGATGACCGCCATGGGCTTGTCGCCCGAGCCGATCAAAATGCGTTGGGTATCGCTGTTCTCATCGTTGTCGCTGCCAAAAAAATTGAGCTTCACGTTGAACTTGCCGGATTTGGCATAGGTATGGCTGGCGTTGGCCTTATCGGTGCTCATGGTTTCCCCGTCGCCGAACTCCCACAGGTAAGCCACGGCGTTGGAATTATCAACCGTGAATTTCACCTCGTCACCGACCCGGGCGCTACGATGGTCCATGCCGATGTCGGCAGAAAGAATCGAGTCAATGGTGATCTTCTTTTCGATGCTGTTTCTGAGCCCGAATCCGTCTTCGACCTGCAAGGTGACCTTGTAATCGCCCTTCCTCAGATAATCGTAGGTCGCGACCGCATCCTTGGAACCATTGATCTCGAATGTCCCGTCCCCATTGAAATCCCAAGAGTAGGTCAGGGTATCCCCTTCGTCGGGGTCATAACTGTCGATGGCATTGAATTCCATGCGGGCCGGATGGTTTTTCTTGGGAATGGAATAGGTGAACGCGGCCGAGGGCGGTCGTGAGATGACCTTGAGTTCGGTGGTCAGCTTGTCCTTGTTGCCCGTGATATCCGTCACCACCAGATTGACCTGATAGGTGCCGGGTCGGGTAAAACGGGTATTGAAAATCTCGTCCTGGCTCTCCGAGACCGTCTTGCCATCCTTGTCCTGGATTTCCCAGGCGTAATCCTTGATGATGCCATCATCCGAGCGGGAGCGCTCGCCAGTCATGGAAAATTGGGTGTTCACGTTGCCTGTGGGAGGGTTCACGCGGATGTCGGCTGCCAAGGTTTTCACAAGGAGCTTGATGATCAGTTTGTCTTTGACTCCAAGGTTGTCGGTGACCTCCAATTTTACATAATACTCGCCTGCCTTGTTGTAGGAATGGACCACGGCGGTTGGGGCAAGTCGTGATTCCCCGGCGGTGTCGCCAAAAGACCATTCGTATTTGTTGATAAGACGACCCAAGGCGGGAGTGGTGAGCGATGGATCGAAAGACAGGCCTGCCGAGGCTTCCTGGGATGTGACATGGAATAGGTCAGTGGCATCCGTTCCGTTAATGCGGAACCGCACTTGCGAGGAGGGCGGGTTCACGCGAATTCGAAGCACGGCGATTCCGTCCGCGGCTGTCTTGTATCCATCGGCGTCTTTCTGGGAAGTCGAAACGCGAAGGCGAACGGCGAAAGTGTTGGCTTCGGTGAACTCATGCATGATAACCGACTGATTGCCCAGGGAAACGTCGCTTCCGTCCGGCCCAGTGAGAGACCATCGGTAGTCGCTGATGGTGCCACCGGTGGGATCAAAGGAGTCCAGGCCGTCGATCTGGGTTGTGAAAGGCGCGTTGCCAGAACCTGGAAGTGCCCGGATATGGGCCTGCACCACGGGATATTTATAAATCAGATCCCGGAGAGTCCTGTACAAGGTCTCGAAACGGTTCAGTTGCACGGAATCGGTCGGTTTTGTAATCAGCTTGTCGAGGGCCGCGGATGCATCGTCATAGGCCGCGATGATCACCTTGGTCTCAGGCATGGTCGTGCGCAATTTGTCCAAATCCTCGCGAACGGTTTTGAGGTGATCAAAGGCATCGATGATCTTGTCCAATGCCGCCACCAGCGCGGGGCTGGAATTCGGATCGTCTCGTAAAGCTTTCAGGTCATCGATTTTCTGGTTGAGAGGAACGCTGCTGTTGACCGTGTCTTTCACCGCCTTTTGATCCTTGTCGGGCAGGGTTTTCATCAAATCGTCGAAATTGGTGGTCAGTGCGGCAACGTCCGATCCCAAGCTGTCCACCTCCTTATCGAGTTTGGTCAGATCATCCTTTGAGGCCGCATCGCTCGAGGTGCTTGTGGCGGCTCCTGTATTACTGCTGGCGCAAAACCCGTTTTTACACTCTTGGCCGGCGGTGCAATCGGAATTCGCCTTGCATGCGACTGCGTTGGCTCCATTCGCGCCAGTGGCCCCCGTCGCGCCAGTGGCCCCCGTCGTGCCAGTGGGACCTGTCACTCCGTTGCATGTGTAAGTCGGGGCTGCGTCGCCAACCTGGATCTTCGCGCCTCCCTCGGGACAATTGGTTCCAGGAGGCTCGATAGCGGTCTGGGTCACAGGGGCAGCCGCGCCATTGCAGACATTGGATGTCGAGCCATTGGTCGTGATCGCCGCGCCACCCTCGGGGCAATCTTTCGCATTCGCATCGGCCACGGTGGTGCCATTTCCGTTGCAGGTATAGGTTGCCGGTTCTGTGCCTGTCTGAATTTTTACTCCACCCTCTGCGCAATTCGCCCCTGCAGGCTCCTTTGTGACCGTGGTCACCGGACCTGATCCCCCATTGCAAACGTAAGAAGGATTGGCAGTGCCCACTTGGATCTTCACCCCACCATTGGGACAGTTCGTCCCCGCTGGCTCAGCGGTCACCGTGGTTACCTCCCCTTGACCAGGGGTCAAAGTGCCCGTGGATTGAGTGATTACCCTCACGATCGAGAAGGAAAGCATGATGAGAATGAAACCGGCGGCAGAATACGTCAGGATCTTCTTCGCTTTTCCAACAGCCTCCTCGTTTCCGGCCGAAACCACCAAAAGCACACCTGCGTAAATGATCAAAATGGTAGCAATGAGCCCCAAAAATCCGAGAAAGTAATTGACCATCGCGATCACCGTCTCGCTGAAAGAATGCGTAGTGACTATGGAAGTGCTGATTTGGGCAGTGCCCTCGGTCGGAATAGCCAATCCACCGCCCCCGGAAGAAAGATCGCCTGTTGCGGCAAAGGCGGGCATTAACCAAGCCAAGCTCACAAGGACAAAAATTGATAAAATGCCGAATTTGAGAAGTTTTTTGCTCATGAATCAGTCACTAGAGACTTTGGGAAAGCGTTTGGGTGAAAAGCTGGACTATGGTGTAAGAAAGGATGACCAAGACCAAGCCGATCACGGAGTACATCATGATTTTTTTTGCCTTGCCGACTTGCTCCTCCTGGCCGAAATCGACCACAAAAAGGAACCCCGCATACACAAAGCCCGCGAAAGCGGCCAAGGCCAATAGCGGGAGCGCGAAATTCACGTATTTGATGATAAGGTCGCGCACACTGCTGGTGGCGACAACGCTGGTCCCGGTCAGAGAAGTTTTGACACCCCCGATTCCAACTTCTTCGGGATTGCTAAGAACGCAGCGCCCCTGGGTTGTGTCACAGGCGTAATTGGCCGGGCACGGAGGATCGGTGGGTCCGCAGGGATCCCCAACCCCAAAAATCTGCGCTTGGGCGGCTAGAGGAAAAAAGATCGCCAGAAGCGCGAACGGGACAAGCACGATTTTTGCGATTTTTTGAAGCATTATTTTTTTGTTTCTTTTACTATCTTATTTCATTCTTAAAATTATAGCAAATTAAAGTGAAAAAGACAATGGTCGGTGGTTGATATGAAAAATGGTCGATTATTCGCACGGTTTAAGGTATTTGGCCTAAAAGAGGGATTTTATCTCTGATAACAGGCTATGTGCGGGCTTTTGGATCTTGTCCGGTCAGCAATGCCGATTCCCGGCCTGTTGCCCCTCTCCCAGCGTATCGACGAAGCCAACGTCGTTTCCCAACGCCGTTCGCCACGGCGGGCACCCCTTTCTTGCGCGCCAAGAAAGGGGTGAAAGAACCGCCGGGTGGTTTACGACTCACCACCCATCGTTTCACCGTGGGCCATCAACGCAGTTCGCGTAAACGCCCCCGGACCCCCCATGCCGAGAAATCAACGGCTATAAGTCAAAATTCTATCGTCAACACGCAGGATTTGGAACGCCCAGGCAATCGCCCTTGAATGTTCAGCGCCCGATGAGGGGCAAAAAGGGGGCCTGGGGGAATATGACGGGTCCGATGTCGATGTGGGGCGAAACGTTGAATTTCCGTTCATATCCCCCCAGCGACTTTTTACGGGGGCTTTTTGGTCGGTCAAAAAGCCCCCGCCAGCCCGGCGAGGGCCAAAAACAAAAACAAAAAATAAGTCCATCACCCTGAAAGCTCGTATAAAGCCTGTTGTGCGGAATTGGGTCACGTCACAGATCAAATTTCCAAATAACCAAAAGCTCGAAACTAAAAAACCCGCCCTGTCGGATGACGGGGCGGGTCCTTGGATTGTTTGTTAAATTACGCAATCTCTTTCTCCTCGATGGAATAGACGGCGCGACCCACGCGGATGAAGTGGGGGTTCTTCTGGAGATTCAGGGAAATGGTGCCGATCTTCACTTTGCGTTGCTTCAAGACGGCTTCCACAATCTTCTTCTTGGCCATGGGGCCATTCTTCTTGAGCAATTTCTCGATCACATCAGCCACGGTGCCTGGCTCATAGCCCCAAGTGGCCAAAGCGTAAAGACCGCGACCGACCAACACAAACTGGTCGTAGCGGATCAATTCGTTATGGACGGCTTGGACCGTGACCATCTTCTTGTCGAATCCAGTCTCGGCAATGCGGTTGGCGATCTCGACGAAATGAAGGGGCTTCTTGGATTTTTCCAAAACGATGATGGCCTTGTCGCGGATGCTGCGGGGATTCACATGCCTCCATTCCATCAGGCCCCACTTGCCTTCTACCTTGCGGGCTCGTTTATCGGTCTTCAAACAGGAGATAATGAACTGGCTGGAAACATTCTTCCCCTTGAAAAGATTTTGGACCTTGACTGCGGAGACGATCAATTCGTCAGCCATCACCTCCCCGTTTTTCTTGAGGATCGAAATGCTGGCCTCTCCGGCCTTGCGGACCTCGGAAATGGCGATATCCTTGAACATCCAATAGGCCTCGGATGTGGCGGTGCGGGGTGATTTCTGCAGTTCGGTGTCGCAATTCAATGAAAGAACGATGATGCTTCCGTCCATCTGGGAACCGCTATAGATGCTTTGGAGCATTTTGTTGATAATCTCGGACTCGAGCATGACTCCGCCCTCTTCCTCGATAAACTGCTTCGCAAGGCGGTTGACCAGACGAAGCTTGGTGTTGCTGACGGTCCGGCGCAACTTGTTCAAGGCGATATTCTCGATCTGGCGAATACGCTCGCGAGTGACAGAATAGTATTTGCCAATGCGATCTAACGTTTGGCGCGGTTTGTTGTTTAAGCTAAATCGTTTGATGATCACATCCTTTTCTTTGTCGGTGAGGACAAGAAACATGTCATCGATCACCTCCTTTAGATTAAGGCCCTTTTCTTGAAGGACGGCTAAGGTTGGGTTAGCTTTTGGGTCCTGGGGCAATGTGTTGGTGGCGGGGAAATCCATAAATCCAAGGGGGGTTATAAATAAGGGGTGAGGGCTAACTTGGACTGTTTATATACTAATAAGATGTTTTACTAAATGTCAAGTACAATCTAAATTCCAGGTCTAGAAGCTTTGTTACCCCCTATTCTCTCTGAAAATGAGAATAATGGGTGTTATTATATACAGAAATTAAAAACATGTCAACTATTAATTTCAAGCTCCCAAAATAGAAACCTTAAGCTTTCGGCGTTCCGCCTTGCGGGCGGCGGCCTTGGCTTTGTTCTCGCGTTTGCGATCGACGGACTTGGGACGGAGGATTTTGGCCTTGGTCATGCCGTGCTTATGGCTACTTTTCGCGTTGGTCATATCAAGTGGGAAAGGGGGTGAAAAAACTGAAGCATAGTTTATAGTCTTGGATTGATACTGTCAAGCATCTTTTAATGGAGAATAATACAAATAAAAAATGGCTTAATAAGGCCAAAATCGATGCGGATGAGGGCTTAAAATTGCATCGTGATCGCGACGGGGCAATGGTCTGACCCGGCCACATCCGCGAGGATCGTGGCACCCTTGAGGTGGGGTCGGAGCTCTTTTTGGACAAAAAAATAGTCGATCCGCCAGCCCACGTTCCGGGCGCGCGCGCCGCTCTTAAGGTCCCACCACGTGTACAGGTGGGGTTCGGGATGAAACTCGCGAAGGGAGTCCAGGTACCCGTGTTCGACCACCCGGTCAATCCATTTCCGTTCAATTGGCAAAAATCCAGAAATATCCTCGTTCGCCGCGGGTCGTGCCAAATCTATGGTTTGATGGGCCGTGTTCACATCGCCGCAAAAAATAATTTTCTTCCCTTTGGCCTTGAGCGCATCGATCTTTTTCAGGAAGGCCTCGTAGAATTCCAATTTGTAGTTGAGGCGGTCCGAATTCATCTTCCCATTCGGGAAGTAGACATTGAAAAGGATGAATTCGGGGAATTCGGCCATCACTACCCTCCCCTCTCCGTCGAAACGTTCGATCCCGAGTCCTTTTTCAACGCGGATCGGCTCGGTTTTTGAGTAGACGGCGACACCGCTGTACCCTTTTTTGACAGTCGAACTGTCCCAATAGGAAAAATAAGGTTTGTGGTCAATCACCTCTTTGGATAGCTGCTCGGGGTGTGCCTTGGTCTCCTGAAGGCAAAGGATGTCGGGCTTCTCCTTGTCCACCCACTTTAAAAGTCCTTTTCCAAGGACCGCCCGGATGCCATTTATATTCCAGCTGATGATCTTGTAGGTTTTTGTCATCATTTCTTTATTAATTTCGGCTTCACCATATCACAGCTAAACGAAATTTTGGATTCCAAATAATTGAGAATATTAATATTGGGTTCTTAAAATTTTTTCTCATCAAATTTAAAAAACGCTCCGCCCAGAAAACTGGGCGGAGCATGTCGAGCGGGACGAGGCGGCTCTAGCACCAACACTTGCGAAGCTGGTCTAGCATATCGACCTCGCTGATAATCAGGCCAACGGCCTTGGCGTGGCGCACCTCGGAGCTCACCATTGAGGAGGCCTCTTCGAGGCTACTCGCATAGATGTTCCGGGTGTAGTTCTCCGTTATACGCAACTCAATGTTGCGTTCGCCTTTGGACCGGCCCTGATGCACAGCCACGGAATTTGCCATGGCAACAACCTCCTTTAGGTTGGACTCGCAATTGCGACTGCATTTATATTTTAAAACATTATATATAAATATGTCAATAGTAAAGCCGTGGATTGCAAAATTAGCTTTTTAGCTCTTCCAAAGTTAAAAGGATTTCTCAATAATCACGATTGGAGGACAGCATTCGCCCCCACTGTAATTCACGCCCTCTTCCTGTCATTCCCTTGCAAAAGGGAATCCCCTATTCAGCCTAAGCAAGAATGGTTGATTGGCAGATTCCCCTCTTCAGGGGAATGACGTGCGAACGAGGAATGGCTTAGGGGTGGAAAAATTTTGAATTTCGCAATTCACGCAAAGGTCGAACTGCGGTTGACCCAAAGATTTTCCCGCAACTCTCACAAATCGCACATATCGCACAAATCCCAATAAAACATTGTCCAAAATCCCCAATACTATAAAATGGATGGGAAATTAACCAAAATCCCATGAAAACCATCATCCTCAAAGGAAAAAATTACAAAATAGACGAGAAGGGCGAATCGCCTATGATGCAGCAATTGGTGGCCCAGGGGGCCGAGATCGTGGCGGCCTGCAATGGGGCCGGCATCTGCCAAACCTGCGCCTTCAAGGTGGTCAAAGGTAAATTCACGGACAAGGGAGACACGGAAAAAATGTTGGATCTCCCCGAGGGCCAACGCCTCTCGTGCCAATGCAAACCGACCACGGATGGGGAGATTGAACTTATCTACTAAATTAAGAATTATAAATTATGAATTAAGAATTATGGGTGCATTTCCTTAGCAATTCTTAATTATAAATTCTTAATTCATAATTGGTTTTATGTTGCCCAAAGTGATCCTCATCGACATCATCCCCCCGAACGTCTCGCCTTCCGAAAGTTTGGCGCGCCTGAACGAGCTCGAGCGTCTGGTGGACACTTACGGCGGATTTGTCGTGGTCCGGAAAGTGCAACGGAAGCAGATGCCCAATTACCGCACCTATATAGGAACGGGCAAGGTAGAAGAAATCCTGCAGGCGTCCTTGGAGCTCAAGGCCAGCTATATCATCGTGAACAACCAGATGAAGCCGGAACAACTCTACAACCTGGAAAAGGAATTCACGGACAAGCATCAGATCAAGGTTTGGGACAAAATCGACCTGATTTTGGCGATCTTCGCAAAACATGCCGTCACCAAAGAGGCCAAGCTCCAGATCGAGATGGCTAGGCTTCGCCACTTTGGCCCGCGAATTTCGAAAATGGGTGTGGAGCTGATGCGCCAAGGTGCCGGAATAGGTACCCGAGGCAAGGGCGAGACGAACATCGAGATCATGAAGCGCCATATGCGCCTGAGAGAACAAAATGTGAAGGATGAACTCCGAAAGGTGGAAAAGAACCAGGAAACCCAGCGCCAAAAACGCCACGATCACGGCTTCCGCACAGTAGCGATCGTGGGCTACACGAACGCCGGCAAGTCCCAACTGCTCACCTCACTCACCCAAAAGCACGTGAAGGTGAAAGATGAGCTATTCGCGACTCTCGACAGTCGCATCGGCAAACTGTTTCTTCCCGATTCGCGCACAATGTGTTTGGTGAGCGACACCATCGGATTCATCCGCGACCTTCCGCCTCAGCTGATCGAAGCGTTTCACTCAACCTTGAGCGAAACCATCCACGCGGATCTGATCCTGCACGTGATCGACATCGACGATTTGGATATGGAATGGAAAATCAAAGTTGTCCACGACGTGTTGGCAACCCTTAAATGTGGACACAAAAAAATTATTTACGTCTTCAACAAGATCGACTTGCTCCAATTTGACCATAAGGAGGAATTGGCGGAAAAATTCAGCCATTATGATCCCGTGTTTATATCGGCAATGGAAAAGACGAACCTGGACCAGCTCAAAACCAAAATCGCTAACCACCTTTTCCCACTTGAGGTGAAAAAGGTTCAAAAGGCAAACGAGGAGCTATCTGCCACCTTGGGGCAATAGGAATTATGGGGCTGTCGATAAAATCGTCTTGATATATGGAAGAGGGTTGGCTAAATTAATGAGGCGTTAAATTCAAGAAAGGTCGTTTCCATCACAGGTCAACCACATATTCCCCTGTAGTCCGCCACGGCGGACAATCGGCTGTCATCCAGACTGCCAAATGCAGGAAAAATCTTATTCCCCTGTAGCTCAGTGGTAGAGCAATCGGCTGTTAACCGAAAGGTCGTTGGTTCGAGTCCAACCGGGGGAGCCATTTTTCATGCAACAAAAAATGACGGAGGGGGTTGGACGAGGCCGCCAAAGGCGGACTCCGCGAAAAAGGAACTATATATTTACAAAATATTTTTTTTATGTTATAATATAATTATAAAAATAACAAATAAAATATGCATTCGGCCGATAAACCTGAATCAAAAGAGCTTTCCCCAGAGCAAAAAGAAAAACGCGATCAAATAAGGGGAGTCCTTTCGCGATCTTCCGATCCAAACACACGCCCTGGTAGCGAAGAGGATCATTTTAGAGCCTTGATGTTAAAAGCCATGCCTAAGAGGGGCATGAGCCCCGAAGAGGAAGAAGAATTGCACTTTAGGAATCTGATGGGCCGCAAAAAAACTTAGCTAAGAGCAAATTACGCCTCTAAATTGATGATAACTTCCACCAAGTGGGGAGGCTATTCAATTTTATGGCTTCCTGATATCGTTTCGGGTCACCTCGGCACGAATAGACGGAAGGATGATTTGAATGCTATCGTATGCACGATATGGATAAGAACAAACTTGGATCTATTGGAACGGCTATCGTCGCGACTATCGCGATCCTTGCGCTGGGGCTCGTGTTTCTTGGAAAGGCCCAGAATCCTGCGAGCAATGAGGTAAAAACGGCAATTCCGGAGACTAAGAACCTACAGGATTTCACAAATGACGTCGGAGCTCACCAAAACAGCAGAGAGCAGACGACGGAAAAGGTGTCCACGGCGAATCCCACAAAAAATTCCGTGATCCTGTCCGGAACAGAGAATCCGAATCCCATCGAAAAAACCCCTAACATTTCGTTGCCGGCCTCAGTAAATTTGGATATTCCATTTCAGTCTCAAGCTCCATTTGGATATTGGGGTTTGCCGTATCAAGATGCATGTGAAGAGGCCTCGGCGATCATGGTGGATGCTTTTTTCAAAGGCTCCCCCCTCACGGCCGAAACGATGAAATCCGAAATTCTAAAATTGGTGGAATGGGAAAAGAAGACATTTGGACACTACGAAGACACGAACGCGGCCGAGATTGTGCGCATTCTCAAGGAATATTTTGGCCGCAAGGATGTTGAGGTCCTTTACGAATACACTCTGGACGATATAAAAAAGGCGGTTTCGAACGGATATCCCGTGATCATGACGCTTGCGGGACGGGAATTGAATAATCCATATTATAACGTTCCTGGGCCGGTTTACCATGCGCTCGTGGTCAAGGGCTATGTGGACAACAAGTTCATCACGAATGATCCCGGGACCAAGCGCGGACACGATTACTTGTATGATCCCCAGATCCTCATCAAAGCGAATCACGAATGGAGCGCCCCCGATATTGACCAAGGGCGCCATGCGATCATTATTACTAAATCCTGATCATTTAAGAGACGAGAAAAAATGAATATGAAAAAAATAAAATCCATCGCGATTGTCTTAATGGCGATCTCGTTTTTGGCCGGGTGCTCTATTTCCAATGTCCGACCCCAGCCTGCGACACCGCCCGTGGCAGAAACTCCGCCCGTTCCGTCACCGGTACCTGTCACACCCCCCTCCCCAAGTCCGATCCGGCCTCCGACTCCGACCATACCACCGGTGCCTGCGAATATGCCAGGATCCGTGACTGGATGCAAAAAGGATTCCGATTGCCCATCCGCACAATACGTGTGCCAAGAAATACAGGGCATGGGTACCGCATGTTCAAGCGCCAATCCCTCTTGCGTCCCCACCCACACCATCATTCAAGGGGAATGTAAGTTAAAAGGGGGCAATGGGTGCAGCGTGGATTCGGACTGCGTTGCGGGAAACCTGTGCCAAAACAACAGTTGCATGAGTCCAATCGGAAGACAATGCAGTGGACCGGGCGACACAACCTGTTCTGTTAATTTTGAATGCGTTGAGGGGTGTGGCCCCCCAGTGGTCCGCTATCCCGATAACACGCCGCCTTCGTACTTTTGCCAACTCAAGGGGTATAGGCGCAATTGCCCCATTTGCCTATCCAAAAACACATTGATTGACACCCCCCAGGGCGCGATTCCGGTGCAGGAGATGCGAAAAGGGACACCCGTGTGGACGATCACCGCATCCGGTAAGCGCATCAAAGGGGTAGTAATTGAGACGGGCAAGGCACAAGTTCCGCCGGAACATAAAATGGTTGAGCTTATTCTCGACGATGGGCGCACGTTGCTCGTTTCCCCCGGACATCCGACGGCTGATGGTCGTTCTGCCGGAGATCTTGCCGCGGGCGACATTTACGAGGGTGCCAAGGTAAGCGCCTCAAAACGAGTTCCCTATGGCAATGAGGCCACCTACGACATTTTGCCGTCCGGCGAAACGGGGTTCTATTGGGCCAATGGAATCCTTCTCGGCAGCACGCTCCATTAAAGTCGCCAAAAAACTTCTTGGCGTTGAAAAGCTTTTCAGAGCTTAAGGCTTGCGTCCTTGAATGATCCTGATCAAAAGGACGACAACGGCGATGACAAGCAGGAAATGGATATACCCGCCCAAAGTATAGGAACTCACTAAACCAAGCACCCATAGTATCAAAAGAACCACAAAGATTGTCCAAAGCATAAATTTTTTTAATTAATGATAATTAAAGTGAATGCTACTTATTTTCTTTGTCTAATTTTGCCGCCGCCTCAGGCGTGGACACTGTTTTACTCATAAAAAAAAGTTTAACAATGCCCCAGGCAATCAGCCAGAATACGAACATGGCCAAGAGCGTGGTCCATTCAAAAACATTGCCTTCGACCTTGGTGGTAGAGAAGACGTTGAGAAATGGCGCGAAAAAAGGATAGCTAAGGGTGTAAATAAAGCTGGTGAAACCGGCGGAAGTATTGGCGGCAAATAGCCTTAGGCCAAATCGAAATGCCAATAGCACTTCTATGAGGCCTAGGATATACCAAACGATTTGGGTGCCACGGTATAACGTCTTAGTGGTGGGCGAGTTGTATGATGAATCCATAGTTTTTTATATTTATTTATTACCTATTAAAATTTAGCACAATGGTCATTGGTTTGAAAGGGGCATTATTCATTTTAAAAATGCGGCACTCACATCCACAAAACGGTCCTGACTTCGCGCGCCACGGGGAGTCATTTTTGTATATATGTTAAAATATGGAAAATATAATTTCTTAATTATGAAAAAAATCATTTTCATGGGAAGCCTCCTTTTGATTCTTTCGGGATGCGCGCCAACGAACAGCGTGCAGACGACGGAAAAAACGCCAACACCCATAGCGACTCCGCCCGCACAGACCCCACCCGCAAAGACCCCGCCCGCTCAGGCCTGCCCTACGGGACAATACGCCTGTGCCTGCGCCACCGGGAGCTATTGCTTGAGAATGGGCGCCATGTGCCTTACCCCCACCTCGCCATGCCCAGTTAAATAACGAAGTCAAAAAATGACTAAAGTGAAATTGATTTTGTCGATCACCGCGGCTGCGGTGATTCTGGTTTCCTGCTCGGGGACACCGAGTTCACCGGTGGCCGCTCTTCCAGCCCAACCTCAAAAAGTGGTCGATGTTTCGCCTGTCGCAGCAACCCCGACTCAAAATGGAACCGATGTCAGTCCGAGTGTGGCGCCCCAGACCCAACCCCCTGTGAAGCAAGCGGATCCCACACCGAAAAAAAAGACTTTGACCCCTCCCCTTTCGGATGCCTTGAGTCGGGTGACCAAAAAAACGTTTGGCCTTTACGTTTCACCAGGCAATTCACCGGTTTCTCCCGAAAAATTCAAGGGATACCATACGGGAATCGATTTCGAGACGTTTGCCAATGAGCAGGATATCGATATTTCGGTCAGCGCGGTTTGCGATGGCCCGCTAATCCTAAAAAAATGGGCAACAGGCTATGGTGGCGTTGCGGTACAGCAATGCAATATCGAGGGGCAGGATGTGACGGTCGTCTATGGACACCTGAGATCCTCGAGTATCCTTCCAAAAATCCACGATCAAATCAAGGCGGGAGAGTCGTTTGCGGCGTTGGGGAAAGGGTTCAGCACGGAAACAGACGGGGAACGGAAGCATCTGCATCTCGGGATTCACAAGGGGGTTAGCATCAATATTTTGGGATACGTCCAAAATCAGTCGCTTCTCGATCAGTGGCTTGATCCAAAAAGCTATTTTTGAGCCTAAAACTCTACAGCTTCATCCTGTTGAATGCCCAAGCGCCAATCGTGATAGCCACGATATCAAATCCGACAACGACCCCGAGATTGGCGAGGTAGGGCATGGCAGAGGTGCCAAGGATGGCGCCACGAAGCCCATCCACCGCGTAAGCCGCCGGATCCACATGGGTCAGGATCTTCATCCAAGTCGGCAAATTGTCGAGCGGATATAATGCACCCGAAAGCAAAAACAACGGATAGACCGCGAAACTGGAAACAAGGCCGAATCCCTCGGGGCTTTCCATGAACGCGCCGATGATAAGCCCCATGCTGACGAGCCCGACCGCGAGCGCGAAAAGCATAATGATGGTCAATGGCACATTCACCAACGTGAAAGGGATGCCGAGAAAAATGCCGATAATCATCAGGATAAGGGCCTGCAAAAGGGAGTCGGTGAGGCCCCCGAGTGCCTTTCCGAAAAAAATCGTGGTTCTGGACAAGGGTGAAATGAGCACCTCCTTCAAGAAATCGATCTTTTTGTCCCATACCACATAGGCGCCATTGAACATGGAGCTGAAAATGATGGTCATGGCCAAAAATCCGGGGAAAATGAAATGACGGTAATCGCCCCCGACATTCACAACCGACCCCATGGCACCCCCGAAAATGAAATACCAGAACAGAGGCATGAAGATCGACGAAATGATTCGGCTCCGCTCGCGCTGAAAAACCTTGAATTCGCGGTACCAGAGGGCGTAAATGCCTTTGAGGATTTTTCTAAGTTTCATAAATGGGTTATTGAATCTATTTGGTTTTGGATCGGGTGTAAGTCCTGAGTCGTTGTATCACCACATCCCCCTCATCCTCGCGGATTTCGGTTCCGGTATAATGGAGAAACACGTCGTTCATGTTCGGGGGATGGACTTCCAAATGTTCCAGCGGGCCTGCAATCTCTAATATTTTGGGCAGGTGTTTCACGGAATCGGTGACGCAGAGCTTAAGGGTGTGGTTCGAAGCCTCGATCGACTGAACAAACGAAAGCCCTTTGAATTTTTCAGCGTCCAAGTGTTTGCCGGTCAAAAATACAAGATCGCCTCCCAAATGATGCCGAAGCCTTTCGGGAGTGTCCAAGGCCACGATCTTCCCATGGTCGATGATGGCGATACGGTCGCACAGCTTCTCGGCCTCCTCCATGTAATGGGTGGTCACGATCAGGGTCATCCCCTGCCCCTTGGCCAAGGATTCGATATAGCCCCAGATATGCTCGCGGGTTTGGGGATCAAGGCCCAACGTCGGCTCGTCCAAAAAAAGGATCTGCGGGTGGTGCAAAAGCCCTCGGGCGATTTCCATGCGACGGCGCATTCCGCCGGAATAATGTTTGACCACATCATCCTTGCGATCTTTCATCCCTACCAGATCCATCACATGATCGATCTTGGCATCGATGTCCGCCATCGGCACGTCGTACATAAGGGCATGAAGCTTCAGGTTCTCATAGCCGGAAAGCACATCGTCGGAACTCGGATCCTGGAACACCATGCCGATCGAGCCTCGAACCTCGGAAGGATGTTTGACGACATCGAAACCGTTCACGATTGCCTGGCCCGAAGTCGGCTTTAACAGGGTCGAAAGCATCATGAGCGTGGTAGTTTTGCCTGCTCCGTTCGGCCCGAGCAAGCCGAAGATCTCCCCCTTTCTTACGGAAAAATTGATCCCGTCGACCGCGATCAGACCGTCGAATTGCTTGGTTAGGTCTTTGATTTGGATAGCTTCCATGGAGTTGGTTCTTAGGGAACTTTTTACGTTCAAAGATTATCAGCTTTCCCTGACGATTCAAAGAGATGACCTCAATCCAATGGGGTGATATGGGGAGAAAACCTATTTTACGGTCCACTTGCTATTTGACGGACTTATCTATAAGTTCAATACGCTAATTGATTAACAACAATGATTTATGGGTAATTTTAACAAAGGCGGAAAATTTGGCGGCCATAGTTTTCACGATAGAGATGGTGACCGACCGGCGCTTCATAAGGCGATCTGCACTGATTGCGGAAAACCCTGCGAAGTGCCTTTCAAGCCCATGCCTGGGAAACCGGTCTTCTGCAGCAATTGCTTCAAAAAGGATGGTGATGGCGGAAAATTCGAGAAGAGGGGTTTCGGAAAGAAAGAATTCGGAAGGGGCGGCTTCGAGGACAGGCCCATGTTTGAGGCTGTCTGCGCCAAGTGCGGCGAAACGTGCCAAGTGCCTTTCAAGCCCAATGGCGAGAAGCCCGTTTTGTGCAAAGGTTGTTTTGCCGTTGCCAAGGGGGATAGTTTCAGCACTGGAAAAAGCGATCAATTCGCAAAGAGCTTCGGGGCCAGAAGGCCTGAGCATTCCTCGGACACGCTTGAGAAAATGAATGCGAAACTTGAAAGGATTCTGAAAATGCTGGAGGCCCTGGCTCCGAAAAAGGAGGGTGCGAAAGAAGTCGTGAAAAAGGAGGCTACGAAAGAGGTTATGAAAGAGGTCCCCAAGAAGGAGGTGAAGGCCAAGAAGCCGGCAAAGGTAAAGAAGGCGGCGAAGCCTGCAAAGGCCAAAAAGGTTAAATAGTCGTCATGTGCGAATCTATCAAAAGGCCCGGACAAAACTCCGGGCCTTTTTTGTCTAAACACCCAACTGAGGCCAGGCCATTTCTTTAGCGGGGCGCAAAGGTGTAAAATCAGAATCATGAAATTTGAAATATTTTCAAAATATATAATGAAATCCATCAAAAAAATCTTTGGGGCCGCGATTCTGGGGATTGTTTTGTTGGGCTGCGCCAAGCAACCTGTCTCCTTGGGGCCGGTCGAAATCAGAAACTATGAGGGCAAGGATCTTTCCTCGGTCAATGATTTCGAGGAAAACTCCATTAAGGGACCACAGCACATCGATATCAAAAATTATGCGCTGAAAATTTCGGGGTTGGTCGAAAATCCAAAATCTTATTCCTATGATCAGATCGTCAACGGTTACAAGCCTTATAAACAGGTGGTCACGCTCAATTGCGTGGAGGGGTGGAGCGTGAATATCCTATGGGAAGGCTTGCTCGTGAAAGATCTGATTGCGGCAGCGAAGCCCTCCGCCAAGGCGAACACGGTCATCTTCCATGCCTACGATGGGTATACCACCAGCTTCCCGTTGAGCTATCTGATGGGCAACGACATTCTCATGGCTTACAAAATGAATGGATTGCCGCTCGCGCCTGAAAGAGGATTCCCGTTTCAGCTGGTGGCGCAGAGCAAATGGGGCTATAAATGGATCAAATGGATCACTGAGATCGAACTGTCGGACAACCCCGACTACAAAGGTTATTGGGGACAGAGGGGTTACTCGAACTCAGGGGACTTGAACCAAAATTTCATTGCGCCTTAAATAAAAATGATCATCCTGGATCAATCAAAATATCATCTGTTCCTTGCCCATGTCTGAAGACAAAAATTCCCCTCTTCACGAAAGACGATTTATCTTTGGCGCCACCACGGCGGTGATCACCAACATGGGTCTCGTCACTGGGCTGTTTTTCAGTCCCAATGCGAAAATGAACATCATCGGAAGCATTTTGGTCATCGCCCTTGCCGACAACATCTCAGATTCGCTGGGGATCCACATATTCCAAGAGGCCGAAAAGTTGAAGATCAAAGAGGTTTGGCTTTCCACGCTAACCAATTTTTTGACCCGATTCCTGGTCTCGATGTTTTTTGTGCTCGCGATCGCTTTTTTGCCGATCCAGCAGGCGGTGGTGGGATTGATTGTCCTCGGAATGGGTCTGCTCGCGCTCATCAGCTATTTTGTGGCCCGTAGCCAGAACCGAAACCCGTTCATCGCTATCATCGAGCACATCGGGATCGCAGTCGTGGTGATTCTCGCCAGCCACTGGGTCGGCGAATGGATATTGGGTCATATTATTTCTTAAAAGAGGATTATGAAAAACGAAAAAAAGTCCAAGGCCAAAATAAAGGTCATCCAAAACGGACCCTATCTGGTCTCAGGCGGTTTGCCGCTGGCCAAGGAGATCATCGACTGCCAAAAGGAAAGGGATCCTGTGAAATGGACTTCCGGCGAAAAATTGCCGGTTCAGGAATCTTACGCGTTATGCCGATGCGGAGGATCGGGCCATAAGCCTTTCTGCGACGGGTCCCATATGAAAAATGGATTCGATGGCACCGAGACGGCCAGTAGAAAAAAATATGTGGACCAATGCGAAAAATACGAAGGTCCTGGGGCGGATCTGACTGGTATTCCAAAACTTTGCTCAGCGGGACGCTTTTGTCATCGTGGAGGCGGTACTTGGGAACTCGTGGGAAAAACCAACGACCCAAAAGCAAAGGAACTTATGATCCAGGAATGCGCCGATTGTCCGTCTGGNNATCGTGGAGGATCCCCAGCTCAAAGTGAGTGGTCCGATCCGCCTGAAAGGTGGGGTCACGGTCGTAGGTGCCGATGGCAAGGAGTATGAAGTCCGAAATCGGATGACCCTTTGCCGATGCGGAAAATCCAAAAACAAACCGTTCTGCGATGCCGCCCACATCGCCGCCAAGTTCAAAGATGGCGACAAATCAATTCAATAAACAATTCGCTATGGCTTCAAACCAAAAAATGCCTGCGCTCTTCATCGGACATGGTTCCCCCATGAACGCGGTGGAACTAAACGTTTTTGTGGAGGGATGGAAACGCATCGCCAAAGCGCTGCCCAGACCCAAAGCGATCCTTTGCGTTTCAGCCCATTGGGTGACCGAAGGCACGGGGACGACCGCGATGCCCAAACCAAAAACCATCCACGACTTTTACGGTTTTCCCGAAGAGCTCTACGGAATTAATTATCCAGCGAAGGGATCTCCGACATTGGCAAAAAGGATCAAAATATTGGTCAAAAGCGTTCCAGTAGACTTGGACCAGGAATGGGGACTTGATCATGGCACATGGGTCCCGCTCAAAATCATGTTCCCCAAGGCCGATATTCCCGTGGTCCAGTTGAGTCTGAACGCCAATTTATCGCCCGACAGACATTATCAAATCGGAAAAGAATTGGCCCCGCTTCGCGACGAGGGGGTTTTGATCATTGGCAGTGGAAACTGCGTGCATAATTTGATGCGGATGGAGTGGGATGGTGAGCCTTTCGATTGGGCCGTGGATTTCGATCGTTTTGTGAAGGACAATCTTTCCATGGGAAACCACGAAGCCTTGGTCAATTACGAGAAACATCCAAGGTCGAAACTCGCCCATCCCTCGAACGAACATTATCTTCCCCTGCTCTACGTGATCGGCGCGGCAGGCAACGATAAACCTCAATTTTTCAGCGAAGGGATCTTCGCGGCTTCGCTTTCGATGCGGAGTGTGGCTTATGGAATTTAAATCGAGATATGAATAAAGCTGAATCCAAGGACACCAAAGGGGAAGGTCTCCAACTCGCCACCTTCGCGGGCGGCTGTTTCTGGTGTATGGAACCCATTTTCCGCATTCAAAAAGGCGTGAAAGACGCAATCGTTGGATATTCTGGCGGAACGAAAAAAAATCCGACCTACGACCAGGTTTCCACAGGAAAAACAGGGTATCGCGAGGCGACCCAGATCACCTTCGACCCGAAACTGACCCCCTACGAAAAATTGCTCGATATTTATTGGCACAACATCGACCCAACTGACGAAGGCGGCCAGTTCGCGGATCGTGGCGACCAATACAAGACCACCATTTATTTCCACGACGAAGAGCAGCGCGAAAAGGCCGAGGCTTCCCGCGAGACGTTGGACAAATCAGGGCGATTCAAGAAACCCATCGCGACCCAAGTCATCCGTTACCACAACTTTTATCCTGCCGAGGAAGGCCACCAAAAATATTATCAAAAAAATCCTCTCCGCTACGGGTTGTATCACGAAGGCTCGGGGCGCGACGAGTTTCTGGCACGCACGTGGGATACGCGTAATTATTAACACTATTCATTATGGCCAAACGCATCTTTAAAAAGGCCCCCGAGGAATTGACCCCCCTTCAATTCCACATCACACAGGAATGCGGGACCGAACCGGCATTCCAAAACGAATTTTGGAATAATCACAAGGAAGGAATCTACGTGGACATCGTTTCGGGTGAACCGCTTTTCAGCTCCATCGACAAATTCGATTCCGGCACCGGCTGGCCCAGCTTCTCAAAACCGCTCAACCCAAAGGAAATAGTCGAAAAGGATGACCGAGGTCTCTTCATGAGTCGAACGGAAGTCAAAAGCAAATCTGCCGGTTCCCACCTGGGCCACGTGTTCCCGGACGGCCCTGCGCCCACGGGACTACGCTACTGCATAAACTCGGCCGCGCTCCGGTTTATCCCAAAGGAAGAGCTTGAAAAAAAAGGTTACGGACAGTATCTCAAGATTTTTAAGGACAAGTGATGGAAATCATTGGGCTGTCGTGTCATTCCACTGTTCAAGGGTAACCTTGACGTGAATCGTCGATTTGTCCCTGAGCACCGTGAGATCCCACACGTCACCGATCGAAGAATGGTTCAGCAGATCCGAAAGGTTGCTTTTCGAGTTAATGAAAACATCGTTCACCTTGAGTATGATATCCCCTTCCTTCAGACCCGCCTTCTCCGCTGGCGACCCAGGCTTGATGGGGGAAGTTCCATTGTCGGTCTTGAGCCACGCCCCCTGGTTCCGACCCGCTTTCAGCTGCTGGTTGATTTCAGCTGTCAAAGGGATGTAATTGAGGCCGATGTAGGGCCTTAAAATTTTCCCGTTCTTGCGCACCTGATCCAAAATCTGGCCAACTTTGGCCTGATCCAAGGGGATGGCGAAACCTATTCCCTGTGCACCCCCCGCCACTGCGGTGTTGATCCCTAGCACTTGGCCCGAAAGCGAGACAAGCGGTCCTCCGGAATTGCCGGGATTGATGGCGGCATCAGTCTGCAGAAGCTCGCTCAAGCGTTCTGTTGATCCCAGCCCAGTAGAGGCATCAATAGTTCGCCCACTGGCGGAAATCACGCCCATTGTGACCGAATTGTCATATTGGCCAAGCGCATTTCCGATGGCCACCACGAATTGCCCCACGCGGACCGAGTCGGACGAATCGACGAAGGTGACAGGATGAAACGTTTGGCCTTTTGTGTTTTTGATCCGCAGTATGGCCAAATCGTAGGCCGGATCGCGGGTGACCACTTCGGCAGAATATTTATCCGTTCCGTTGAAAGTGACGGTATATTCAGCCTCGGTGTCCGCGACCACGTGCTTGTTGGTCAAAATCAAACCATCGTTCGTGACCACGAACCCCGTGCCTGCGCTGACCTGGGTCTTTTCCGTTTTCACCTCTGGCTTGGTTTGGGGTTGGGTCTGATCAGGCACATCCATAAACTGCTTGAAAAAAGGATCGTTGAAAAGAGGATTCTCGAAAAAGGCGCTTCCGCCCACCTGGTATTGGATATCTTTGGTCGCGACCACGGATACCACGCTGTCTTTAAGCGAATCGGCCACCCGGATCACGGAATTCTGGGTCAAGGGCGTGTCGGTCGAATCCGAAAGCGCAGGCAAAGCGCTCGCATCGGCCACAGGAGCCGTGAGCCAATGGTCCGCCACGTGCCCCAGGGCGATCCCGAGAACAATGGTCGAGAGGACGGCAATGGAATTGAGTCGAATGGTTCGCATAGTGAAAAAATTAGTTTATTCATGATTATATTAACCAAAACCTAATTTCAAGCGTCAAAAAATGGTCAAAATATATAAATGAAAAATTGTGAAAAAATACTAATTGCAATTCGCAAAAGGTTCGAATTTATTCAGCCCCCTCAAGACCTTGGATGCACAACGTCGCATTTAAGGTCGTAACGGGGTCCGGGGCGAAGTGGCATGCACAACGAAAAATGAATGGCCCTTCGTCGAATTTGAGTCCACGCAGCACCGGCGCATTTTCTGGATACTCTTTTGGGCGCGCAAAAGAGTATCGCCTGTCGCGGCGGGCGACATTCGGGGGGAAATGTAGAGAAAAGTTATGACTTGGGGGGCAAAATAGTAACCATGGGAATTGGAAAAATATAAGAAAGAACTCCTATCGGGAGCTGTGCTAAGATAAATCTGTTTTCTAAATCATGAATGATTCGATGCAAACCTACGACCTAATCGCCACCGCCAAACTCGGAATGGAGTCCCTCGTCGCCGACGAAATCCGGAAACTGGGTTATTCGGAGGTTCAAGTGAAAAATGGCGAGGTGGAATTCAAGGGCGATGCCCGCGCCATCGCCCGATGCAACTTGTGGCTCCGCACCGCTGAACGCCTTTTCCTAAAAGTGGCGGAATTCCCCTGCACAACGTTTGACGAACTATACGAGCAAACACTCAAAGTCGATTGGCCGAAATTGATTCCCGAAAACGGCTTCATGCACGTGGACGCGAAATGTGTTCTGTCTCAAATCCTCTCACGCCAAAGCTCTCAATCCATCGTGAAAAAAGCCGTGGTGGAAAGCATGAAACGCGCCTACCAAAAGGAATGGTTCGAGGAAAACGGTCCCGAATACAACATTCATATCGAATTCTACAAAGACGAGGCTCGTTTGCTTTTGGACACAAGCGGGGCGGGCCTGCATAAACGAGGATACCGTGCGCTTGCTGGAGAGGCTCCATTGCGTGAGACCATGGCCGCCGCCATGGTGATTTTGAGCAACTGGAAGCCTGGTATTCCCCTCTTTGACCCCTGCTGCGGTTCGGGTACATTGCCCATAGAAGCCGCGATGATCGGCGCCAAAATCGCCCCAGGACATAGGCGAAATTTCGATTCCGAAAAATGGCCCTTGGTCCCGCCCGAAGTCTGGGCGACAGCCCGCAAGGAAGCGGAGGATGGAATCGTGAAAACCCCATTTTTGGTGGAAGGTTCGGACATCGATCTGTCCATCCTGGCCACCGCCCAGGACAATGCGAAAAAATCAGGCGCGCAACCCTTCGTCCATTTCGTACAAAGGGATCTGAAGGACTTTGTGCCCAGCGAGGATTCCGGCATCGTGGTCTGCAACCCGCCCTACGGTGAACGCCTATTGGACCAGCAGGAATCCGAAAAGCTGATTCGGACCATGGGCCAAGTGTTCATCCAGAAAAAACGCTGGACCTACCACATCCTTTCCCCGCATCCCCAATTCGAAAAAATATTCGGCCGAAAAGCGTTCCGCAATCGAAAGGTATACAACGGAAAGATCAAATGCTACCTGTACTCGTTCTCGTAACTTTGACCGAACTCACCATTGCATTATATAAATTCAATGAGTAGAAAAATATGTTTGGTGCCAATTAGCTTGTTAATACTCCTGACTCTCGCGGGGTGCGAAGCCTCCTCTTTCAGGCAAAAGACGATTGGGGTGGAAAAAAATAACGCTCCCAATGCTCGCCAAGATACCAAACCAGAAAAGGCAACCTTGATAAATAAAGAAAAAACAACTGAGCCAAAAAAGATTACGGTAGTCGAAGTCCACGACAGCGCAAGGCCAGGATGGAAAACATTGATAGACAAAGAAAATGGCTATTCGTTTGTCTATCCAAAAGATTGGGTGTTGGATGACGAAATGGCGGTAACCAAGAGAGAAGAAAAAATTATTACCCCTTTCCAATTAACCAACTTTATCAATAATGCGGATAAAGCTTATCTCTTTGAGGGGGATATATCTTTTCTTCTTAACATTTATGAAAGTGCGATTCCGTTAAAAGACTGGTTCGAAAAATATGGAGACTTTTCGAAAGCTGGCATAAAAAAGGAGATAGCGAGGATAAAAGAATGTTGCGAAAAAAATGTTGGAGAAAAGGATTTTGAAGCGACGGTCCAGGAAACAAACAAGGACGGAACCGTTGGGATTGTTTCTTACGGAAAAATCCCCGTGCTGGAAGAAGGGCTTCCGACTACATCAAAGTCGTACATCTACCAAAAAAACAATAAAATTTATAGATTTGGGTTTGTCACGCCAACAGGGGCTAGGGACAAGGAGCTGATAAAAATCTTTGATGAAATAATGGATTCATTAAAGTTTAATTAAAAGGACAGCCTTTAGGGTTAAAATCAAGGCTGATAAGTATGAATGGTCAAAACGGGGCCATCTGGAAACGACCAATAAAAATCGCTATAGTAGGTTCAGCTAACCAAAAACAATATATGCATCTACCTTTTCAAAAACCGGCGTCCTCCACGCCCAAGGACGTCTTTCAGCATATGCTGATGATCGTCACGCTTTACATCGGCGTGGTGAGCTTGATCACCCTCCTCATCCAATATGTGGATGTCTTGTTCCCAGACCCCCTGAACTTCTATTACCAAGGCATCCTCGACGGGATCCGGATGTCCAGCTCCACCCTGGTGGTGGTGACACCTGTGTTTTTGCTGATGTCCTGGCTGGTTCAAAAGGAAATCACCGACGAGCCTGAAAAGCATGAACTCCGAATCCGCAAATGGCTGATGTATTTGACCCTGTTCATCGCCTCCATCACCATCATCATCGACTTGATCCAGCTGGTCTACAACTTCTACAGCGGAGAGCTGACGACCAAATTCGCTCTCAAGGTGATGGCGGTGCTGATTGTGACTGGGGCCGTGTTCATTTATTACCTGTGGGACCTTCGGGGCATTTGGCTCAAGACCAAGGCTCCCAAATATTTTGCCTGGGGGACAGTGGCCGCGGTGCTATTCGCTATTGCCTCGGGATTCTTCATCGTCGGCTCTCCCGCCCAGCAACGATTGATACGATTCGATGACCAACGTGTATCCGACCTCCAAAACCTGCAAAGCCAAATCATCAATCATTGGACCCAAAAACAAATACTGCCCGCCACGCTTGATGAGCTCAAAGACAGCATCTCGGGTTTCGTTCCGCCCTTGGACCCCTCGACCAATCAACCCTACTCATACCAAGTCGTCACTCCCCTTTCATTCAACCTGTGCGCAACTTTCGCCCTACCCAGCCTCGACAAAAAATTCGGGAAACAGACAGGTGCAACGTCCAATTATCCGACCCCTGTCGCCATTCAGAACAATGGGTATTTCGGAGGATTCGATTTAAACTGGAGCCATGACGCAGGTCGGAAATGCTTCGAAAGGACAATCGATCCCCAGCTCTACAAGCCGATAAAGCCTTGAGCGAGTGGCTATTTGAAAGCCGAGATAAAATCCAGCAACTTTTTTCCAATGCGCTGGCCCACGTTGATGCGAGGGAGGAAATAGCGGTTCTTTAAACTGTCGTCCGCCCCATAGATAGTCGAAACCGCAATTCGGTATCCTGCCCCCTCGACCAATTTCGGGGTTTGCTTGTTGAAAAGGCCATAGGGATAGGCGAAAGCAGAAACCGTGGAGCCGAAATCCTTTTCCAGAAGAGCTTTGCTTTCCGCGATTTGCTTCAAGGCCAAATCGTCCTTGAGCTTGTCCAAATGCGGATGGTTTAAGGTGTGGGAGCCGATCTCAACCAGTCCGCTTTTTAAGAGTTCCTCGACTTCTGGGCTTTTGAGGTATTTCTTGTGATCCAGATAGTCGGTGATGAGAAAGGCGGTGATCTTGGCCTGCGTTTTCTTGAGGATCGGAAAAACGGTTGAATAGACATCCTCATAGCCGTCATCTAAGGTGATTGCCATCGGTTTTTCGGGCAATTGGATCTTGGCTTCGAGGGCATCGGCAATCTGGGAAAGGCTCACAAAATGGAAGCCATCATCGATCAGGGTCTGGAGCTGGGCCTCGAAAATCGCAGGTGGCACGTTCATCTGGTAGCGTAGGATGTCCCGAGAATGCACCGTATCCCGAACATAATGGTAAATAAGAATTGGCAAGTGGAGGGCTGTGGAATCCTTACCGACCTCAAGGGAGGTGGTGTTGGCCTCGGGTGGAAGTGACGATGCTGGAACGCCGATCTCCGGGGCCGGCTCGGGCATTTGGGGCTTATCGTTCGAAATCGCCTCCGACGGAGGTACGGGTTCAAGAGAAGGGCCTAATTCATCGGTTTTGGGTTGTCCGAAGCCAAAATGAATAGCGATAATCAAAACCGAAATACAAAGCGCAATGGCACCAAGCCAGGCTGCCCGATGGTTTTGTGTAGGCGAAAGGGGCATGAAAAACTATCGATATGAGGAAGGTGCGGTTTTTGCAATAGGGGCTTGGTTTTTTATTTTTTTCATTCCTTCGAATTTACGAGAACGACCTATTTATGGCACTCATGTTTATCGGAAGCAACCCAAAAACCGTTGAAACCCGTGATAAACGATCGGACTGACCAAAGAAGCCGCGAATTCCGATTCGCGGCTTCTTTTATTACGGTCTTATCCTATTCACTATTTCTTACCGTTGTGGTTCCCATTGTTATCCTTGGTCTCAACTTTCTGACCAAAATTGGAGTCACTTTGAGGTTTCTTGAGATAGGTGTCAGAAAAAGCCTTTTTCAGGACAGCCAGATCAGCAAGGCATTTGTCCTTGTCCGTGCCAGCGGCCAGTTTGCCACATTCGGCAGTTTTCGCCATGATGGCGTCTTTTGCGGCTTTTTTGGCGGCCTGTGCTGCGTCTTTGGCGGCCTTGTCGGCATTGTCACCGATGCCGTTATGGTTGCTGTCCTTCCACTCCTTGGGATCATTCGGGAAAGCGTCCTTGTAATCCGGAACGCCATCCTTGTCGGAATCGAGCTTTCTTGCCGCCTCGCGTTTGGCCTTTTCCTGTTTCTGGAAATCCTTCTTCATCTGATTGCGCTCCTTCATGCAGGCTCGCTTTTCCGCTCCACCCTTCATAGTCGCGCAAAGAGCGGTCTTATCCTTGATCATCTGTTTAGTGATCTCAATGGCGGCTGGAGGTGTGACTGGAGGAACTGCCGGGGCTACGACATAACTCACGTTGAACGTGATGGTCGCTCCAGCGGCCAGAACCTGGGTATAAGGAGACGCAAGAACAACGTTCGCGCCATCCTTAACCCTATCTAAAACATACCCAGTGGGGGCGGTCACCGTGATGGTGTAGCTTCCAGGAGTGGCTGTGGTCTCAGTGTAGGCATTGCCACCAATGGTTCCGGTGGAACCTGGTCCGACCAGACCGATGGTACCACTGACACCTGGCTGGTTAATCACTAGTGTGCCAACGGGTGTGGTATCAGCCATTGCGCTGGCGCCAACGCCCAAAAAGAGCGCCAAAGCGGTAAGGGTGCTTAAACATTTCTTTATCATATAAAATGGGTTAGATAATATGATTTTGTTTCGATGTTTGATACACAGGTCGATCCGAACTGTTACAAGATTTTGACGTGCTTGGCTTTTGACGCTCTCAAGGTTAGAATAGCACCAGTTTAACCCATAACAAAAAAACATATGTGCATGATGAAACATAAACCTGTGTGCTGGACCATGACCCTTTTGATCGTGATCGGCGGACTCAACTGGGGTCTTGTCGGCATCGGCGGATTTTTGGGAAAAGACCTGAATGTGGTTCACCTGCTCCTGGGCTCTTGGCCATCGGTTGAGTGGGTGGTTTATATTTTGGTCGGCCTGTCTGCTTTATTCAACGGCTATGTCATGGCCTTCAAAGTCGAACATTGCGGTTGCATGGACACAAAGAGGAAATAATCTCGAACAACCAAAGAAGCCCCGAACCATGGTTCGGGGCTTCTTTTTTGGTTATCGATTACCGGTTCGTCAAATACTGGTAGATGGCGATGGCAACCTCGGATCGTGTCATCAAATTGGCAGGCTTGAAGAGGTTATCCACCACGCTGTCGGGGTACAAAGAATATTTTTGGACGGCCCCCGCATAAGTGGCGAACCAGTCTGTTGAAGCCACATCCGTGAACAGGGAATGGTCCAGATCGGTGGGGAGCTGGCAGGCCAAGGTGATCATCTTGGAGAATTCCGCGCGATTCACAGTATTAGCCGGACGGAAGGTGCCATCGGCGTAACCCCCGATGATGCCCTGAGCTGCGGCGGCCTCGACATAGGGGACATACCACTGACCTTTCAGCAGGTCATGGAATTTGCCGCTGTAGTCGGCCTGGGTGTCCTTGCCGCAGGCCAAGAGCAGAAACTTGGCGGCTTCGGCCCGGTTCACGGGCTTTTCACCCTTGAACTGTCCATCCGGGAATCCACCCAGCACGCCACGGCGATACAATTCCGCGGCTGCTTTTCCTTGGCGATCATTGATGTTGGTGTCTGGAAACGGATTGCTGTAAGTATCAGGGTTGGTTAAAACCACGTCCTCATACCCTGCAGTCGGGGCAACATTGGCCTTGGCGCACTGTTTCTCGAAGGTCGCCTTAAGGTCAACGATGTCTTGGGGGTTGGTTTGGGAACTGTTGCCAGCCACGGCGATCTTGGCGCGGAGATCCTTGCATTCCGGCGTCTCAGCCATAAAATTAGCGGAATCTTGGGCCGTGGTCGGATTCATCATCTTGGCTTGGGTATCCTGCTCCTGGCGATAGCACATCTTCACATATTGCGCCTTGGTGTCGGCGTAATCCTGGGAACTGGGATCGGAGCTTAATTTCTCGAGCTTGGCCCGAAGATCCTCGCAATCCTTTCGTGCTTGGTCCCCGATCGCGGGGCCATTTCCGCCTGGTTGACTTTGGCATTTGAGCCAAGCTTGCTTCTGTTCGGCATTGTATTTGCCGGAGGAGATAATCCCCTTCAGCTCAGCACATCGGTTTGGCGAAACAGCCGGAAGGTGTGGCTTGCCGGATTCGTTGGCGCAAAGACTGTCGTACTTGGCCTTTGTGTTCACATAATCGGCCGAATTCGGATCCTGGCTATATTTCTTAAGAAGACCAGTCAACTCCTGGCACTGGGTCGAATGCTCATTCGTCAATGTGGAATCCAAGGGGACTGGCTTGTAGCCCTGCTGGCAATTGAGCCACAGTTGTTTCTGGTCGGAATTGTAGTTCCCGCTGTCGATGACTTTCTTGAGGTCATCGCAGGTGTAGGCAGGGGCATCGGGCTGGACATCGGATTTTCCAGCCAGGCAATTGGCCCATTTGTCTTTTTGGTCTTGGGTGTAGCTACCACTATCAATGATCTTTTTCAGGTCGTCGCATGTATAAATAGGTTGGGTCTCGGGCACAACCTGCTGGCAATTGGCCCACTCAGCCTTCTGGTCGGCGGTGTACTGGCCGCTGTCCATGATCTTTTTCAGGTCTTCGCAGGAGATGGACTGGTCGGCAGGGGCCGCGGGATACATCGATGGCGATTGGCCGCAATATTTTGAATATTCCTCCTTGTCGGCGGCCGTGGCTTGATTTGAGCTAAGGAGCTTGCCAAGCTCTGCGCACCGCTCTTGGGTGCCAGGTTGAAAGCTGGCGAAGGAAAATACCGCGATAGCGGAACCGACCACGCTCACGGCGAAAAGCGCAAAGCTTGCCTTGAGCCACAATGAAAACGTGCTTTTCATATTTTTTTTGGGTTAAAAATAAACTCACTGAAAATGGGCGATGAACCCATTTCTATATCTATATATATCTAAACCGATCGGATCCCCTTCCTCATGATTTCCAAATCGGCAAAACATTGGTCCTTGCCGGATTTACCATCAAGCCTATCGCATTTCCGTTTCTCCTGAGTCAAAAATTCCTTCTTCATTTTAATTCGTTTGTTCAGGCATCGGATCTTGTCTTTTGGGCTGATCATCTCAGCGCAGGAAGTTGTTCTTTCCAAAATCATTTGCGGGGTGATCAGTTTGACCGTGGGCAATGCAGGATGGGTTGCGACTTGGGACACGTTATGCACCGATCCAGACAGTTCAACTAGATGAACGGTAGGCACATCATTCGCATAGGAAAACGCCATGATGGTCGCTCCGGCTACGCTCACGGCGAAAAGCGCAAAACTTGCTTTGAGCCACAATGGAAATAAACTTTTCATATTTGTTTTTGTTTAACAATTAAACCTTCTTATAAGTATATTATACAATATTTTATTAATTATTGCAATAGAACCCAAAGCTAAGTTGAATTTTGAAAGGTGAAAGAGTAAACTTGATTCAACAAAAAAATAAAAATATGAAAAAGATCTCATTGGCCTTTATGGCATTGGTTTTGGCCAGCGCAATGCTGACACTAGGGGTTTTCGCCATGGGGAGCCAGCCCACGAAAGGGGCTTCCTGCCCATCCAAGCAGACGACCAAGAAGGCCGACAAGACCTGCGAATGCAAAAAGGCGTATGTGTGGGATGCCTCCAAGAATCTATGTTCACTTGGATCTGTTTGGTGCAGGAGGAACTTCGCGAAAAACTCGTCTTATCTTTCGGCCCAAAATGAATGCGCCTGCAAAAAAGGATTCGAACTCAATTCAAAGGGCGACTCCTGCGTTAAGGTCATGTCTGCCACTGAAGTGACCTTGGACGATTCAGATTCCCAAAACGGGTCCGGCCAATTCGATTTCGAGACGGGAAAGAAAACAGTCTACGGGAGCCCGGATCTCTTTATCGGAGGAATCATTTTCAACAGCAATTGGATGCCCGCCCTAGAATGGCAAGTGGTCAAAATGAATAAACCCCTCAAGGATGTCGTGGAGTGCCCGGCGAGTGGTTATGCCAGCGTGACCAATGTGGATAAGAAAACAGGGATGGGATCCCCCATTTATGCCGAACAAGGAGGGGTTTACTGCCTCAAAACGTCGGAGGGCAACTATGCGAAACTGGAGATCCTTTCTGCCGAATATGACACCCAAAAAGACTTGAGAATCCTGAAATTTAAGTATGTTTTCCAACCCAACGGATCACGGAAAATGCCCTAGGGACATATAGAGTCTTTAATCGGCCATTAATCGATTAACCATGAAAAAAACCCTTTTTACATTAGGTATGGCATGCTTTGCCGCCATAGTTTTGATTGTCACCCTCCATGCCATGGGCAACCTGCCCATCAAGACTGCCGACTGCACCGCAAAGAACATCATCAAAAAGGCGAATGGAATCTGCGAATGCAAAAAGGCGTATGTGTGGGATGACACCAAAAACCTTTGTGCTTTGGGATCCTTGTGGTGCAGGAAAAACTTCGCAAAAGGCTCGGTTTATAACTCAGCCCAAAACGAATGCGCTTGCCGAAAAGGGTTCGAGTTGAACTCCAAGGGGGATACATGCGTCAAAAGCAAACCGGTGAAATCCGAATCCGAGCCTCCGAAAACGCCAACGGCCGATTCGACAGGGCTAACAACGGGAACGACCGCGACAGAGGTGACTTTGGACGACTCGGATGTGGCGAACGGTTCGGCCCAATTCGATTTCGAATCGGGAATGAGGACCTCCAAGGGATATCCGGATATGATGTTCGGGGGGATCCTCAGCGGCGGAAAAATGAACCCAACCCTGGCGGGAAATTTTGTCGAAATTAAAAAACCGTTCGACGAGGTCAAGGAATGCCCCGAGTCTGGATATGTGAGCACGGGGGTGACGGGTGCCACCGCTGGAAAGGTCTATTGCGTCAAAACGTTAGAGGGGAACTATGCCAAATTCGGCATCCTCGACGCCCATTACGATACGATTAAAAAAATGAAAATTTTCAAATTCAAATACATCTTCCAGTGGAATGGAGTCAGGACAATGCCTTAAGAACCACGCAACCCATAAAAACAATCCATGAGGCTTGAATCGTTCTTTCTGCACTCGTTGGGGCATCTGGGATGGGGAATTTATCTCCTCATCTTTCTGGCGATGATACTTGAGGGGGATATGGTCCTTTTCACGGCCATCTTTCTGGCCGAAAGCCATTTTCTCAAACTTAGGTTCCTGATTCCTATCCTTTTTCTCGGTGCGCTGACAGGAGATATCCTATGGTTCACGCTGGGCGGATACCTTGAGAATAAATCCGCTTTTATCCGCCATTGGTTCGGCAAAATCACGGGGCCGATCAATCGTCGCCTCGCCCAGAGGCCAAGCTTGGTGATTTTTGTCTCCAAATTCACCTATGGCCTGAATCGGGCGACTCTGATGAGGGCAGGGGCTCATCAGTTGAATTTCAAGACCTTTTTCACCACTGAACTCTTCACGATTTTCTGCTGGATGAGTGTGATCGGGAATCTGGCCTATTTTTCGTCGATGTCATCCGTCTACCTTAGGCATTACGTGAAATATGCCGAGGTCGGCCTTCTGCTAGGGTTCCTGTTCTTGGCCATCTGTGTCCACATCTTCACTGTCATCGCCAAAAAAATGATCGCCAGCAACGGAAAAGGGAAGCAAATATTGAAAAAAATAGGAAAGGCGAAAAAGGCAAAACTGTTGCTGGTGGGAGCTCTTGGGGCCGCTCTCTTGTGCGGATTGGGGATCAATAGGGTCTTCGCCCAGTTCACGGATATCCCCGAAGGCCATCCGAATGCCGACGCGATCCAGTTTGCGCAATCTTACAAAATAGTGGGCGGATATCCGGACAACACCTTCAGGCCTGATGATCCGATCAACCGCGCGGAGCTCGTCAAAATCGTGGTCGAGGCCCAATTCGGTTCAGAAGAGATCAATCAATGCATCAAAAAAAACAGCAAGCCAGGCTGGACCTACATGTTCTTCCGGGATGTGCCCATCGATAGCTGGTTCGCCAAAACGGTCTGCGTCGCGAAATTGAATGGCATTGTGGGCGGCTACACCGACAATACGTTCAGACCCAGCCAAAACGTCACGTTTGTCGAGGCGGCCAAAATCATTAGCGCTGGTTTCAAAGTGGAAGTCGCCGCCGATGCGGTCTGGTACAAGCCTTATGTGGAAAAACTGGCGGAAAACAGGGCGATCCCCGAAACGATCGGATCCTTTGGCAAGAATTTGACCCGAGGGGAAGTGGCGGAAATGATCTATCGGCTGAAAAAGGGGGTGACCACCAAGGATTCGTTGGATTATCTAACCCTTGAAGCGTACTCGCAGGATTGGAATACGGTTCGAAGCTCGAAATACGGCTTTGAGATGAGTGCGCCAAATAGCTGGAGCGTCCGTGCGGAAAAACTCCCGGATTCGATAACCTTCTATTCCGAGGAGATGGGCATTGCCGACAACGGTTGCGGATTGTTCCAAAAATCCGTGAACCAGGAGGATTTGACGCAATGGTATGAGTCCTATTATCAGAAGGCGGAGGCGGAAACAGGGGCCATGGGTCTACCATTCACCCTCCCCTCCCCTGAAACCTTCAGCCCCAAAACCCTGAACGGGATTCCTTCCATCGAGGCGAATTCGATTTTCTCATTCGACAAGTCGGTCACCGAGATCTATCTCCTCCATCAAAACAATGTCTATCTGTGCCAATTTCCCGATAACGACCCAAACGACAGCCAGTTCAAAAACCATTTGGGGCTATACCAAAAAGTGGCGGCATCGCTTAAATTCACCTCGACGGACGAGGCTTTGTGGAAAACTTATCGGAATGCCTTGTATGGATACTCCATCAGCTATCCATCGGATTGGAATCTGAACTCGATCTTTTCCGAAAAAAACTTCACCCGCAGGGGCCTTCAGGGAAGCAAGACGTTTATCGGCGGCGAAACCACCTTTTCGAAAGACGGAAAAAAAATCTTGCTTTTGAGCGTCTACAAATCGGATCCCGCCGAGACGGTCGACAAATTTCTTACAATACAAGGGTTCGCCTTTGCGAAAAAGGCGAACGGCCGCGTCAACAAATTGGCGGGGGTCCATTTGGAGCTTTCGAATGGAGATGAGATGACCCTAGTGAAATCGGCAGAAAAAATGTTCGTGTTCAGATTATCTCCAAGTTCGGCAACCGAGACCGCCAATAAGATCATCCAATCGTTCACTTTTGAGACATCGGTCGAGAATGGGCCTGCTCAAGACATCTCGACTTGGAAAACCTACGAGAATGGGGAGTATGGGTTCACGGTCAACATTCCTGCCGATTGGGCCTCCAAGGAAACGGGCGACACGCATTTTGAGCATGAAATCGGATTTGGAACCGAGGCGAAAGGGTTCCTGGCCCGTGTTGGGGCGCTCTCTATCGATTCCAAAACCTATCTGGATTCCCTTGAAAAGGATTTGAACGCGAAAAAGATCAAGGAAACGCCCGAAGTGCCGGTCGGAGATCATAAGGGGTCAAAAACCACCTATCAAAACCTTTCGACTAACGACACCTTCTCCGTCTATCTCGTGACCGTGGACGACAAGACCTTTGCCATGAGAGCTGATAAGGAATTCGAAGCTGATTTTGTCGCATCCTTTTCGATTGGCAAAATTGCTCCGGCTTGGAAAACGTACAATAATGAGCAATACGGGTTTTCCCTCGCATTCAACGAAATCTGGAAAGGATATAAAATCATCGAAAAGAAACCGTCCGCCGATAAAGCGGCCTTGGACTATTTTTATGCCTGCGTTCCGACCAAGTCGACCCAATGGACGGATCTGGAGACTGGGTTTTTCTGCCCGCTTTCCATCACGGTGGTCGCCACGGAAAACTGGGATTCGTTTAAAACGGCAAGCGAACCCTTGGTCCCCGTAACCCTTGGAAAAAATAGCTCTTATGTTTTCACCTACGCTTCGGCCCAAGATGCCCCCGAAGACGGCGCTGCTGCTATGGGTGATGTCAAAAACATCATCTCAGGTTTCAAGGTGGTTCAGCTGAAAGAGTGCACGGATCCACCCCAGCCCACCGACAGCGGACGCTTGCTCTTTCCAATCACCCCGAAATACGGAGCTCTCACGTTCCTCGGAGAGCTGTTCACAGCCTCCGACTGCGGGACCGACAGGGTCTCCAACATTTTCGGCGTCAAGGGGGACGAATACACGTTGGGCTCCGCTTTGAGGTTAAACAAAAATCCTTCACAGATCCTAATCGACACCTTCAAGGCGATTGGGTACGCTTGCGTTGAAAACATCGAGGATTCATCCTGCAAACAATGGAACTTGGAGAAGGTGGTCAAAACCGAAAACCTGCTCAAACTGAAATCCTTCATGGATTTTTTCGAATCTAACTCGTGCGTCAATTGCGGCTAGTCCAAAATTTAGAGAGAAAATTAAGGGAAATGTTTGACAATAAAAACAATTTGATATAGAATATAAAAACTTAATACGTCTCACGAGAGACGACGACTCGAACCAACACCTGTGTCATCGCAAAGTACTGTGAAGCCCTTATGGGCGAAAAAGTATGAAAAGTGACCCTATGGAATCGGGTCACTAATCATTTTTTTATGACACAAGCAGATTCATCGACCCCCGTTTCTTTCGAGGGTCTCGGCATTGCCGAAAACATCATGCAGGCCTTGGTCTACGCCAAGTTCAAAGTCCCTACCCCCATCCAGCACAAATGCATCCCGATCGGGATCGAAGGGAAGGATCTTATTGGTATAGCCCAAACAGGCACCGGAAAGACCCTTGCCTTTGGAATCCCTATGATCCAAAGGTTGGCACGTTACAAGGGAAGGGGCCTTGTCCTTTTGCCAACTCGCGAACTGGCAATCCAAGTTGAGGAGGCTTTCCAGAGGCTCGGTGGCCATATCGGCCTCAAAACGGCTGTTCTCATTGGCGGGGAACCGATCGGACGACAAAAAGATCAGCTCAAAAGAAAGCCACACATCCTCATTGCGACCCCAGGCCGTTTGCTCGACCATCTGATGCAATGCACCATCCGCCTGGATGACATCGCCATCCTGGTCTTGGACGAGGCCGACCGCATGCTCGACAT
>PMDG01000084.1:21383-80255 GCA_003154375.1 Candidatus Peregrinibacteria bacterium | reverse complement strand
GACTGGAATAATAGTCGGTGCCGTAGGTCGCGTGGGCCAAAAATGAATTGCCCAATAATCCAAAACCGAGCGCAAGGACTAAGATCGAAGTTTTTTTCATAATTGTTGCTTGATGGTTTTAAAAACTATTTCCCGACGACTCGGGTCGACGTGTTGTTGTTTTCGTTCGACTCGACGATGCTGTTGCCGGAATCCACGGTGAATATATACTTCTGGCCCTTTTCGGTCGGATCAACGTACAGGAAGATTTTCTTGCTCGTGTGCGCCTTGAGACCGCCTTTCACGGCTACGATCGGAGCGTTGCCGTTGAAGGAATAGGCGATGTCCCCCGCCGCGTCGCCTGCGCTCTTGTTGGCGACCGTCAGGCCGATCTTGTACTGCTTCTTGGAAACTCCCTTGACCTTGCGCGTCACCAAAGTGGCCTTGGCGGCCTTGATCGTGAGGTCGGGCTTGCCCACCGAGATTTTTGGCTTGTAGGTGCTGGCCGGGGCGATTGAACCCTGGGAAGGAGTCGATCCGTCTGAGACGTGGACGGTGAGGGTATTCTTCGCGGAATAAACTTGATAGGAGGCCTTGCCATTGTCCCAGTCGGTCATAACGTCGATGGAATAACTAACTTTGGCATCTCCCTTGCCGATCACGTTGCATTTGAGAACCATGGGGTCATCGGTATTGTCGCAACTGAGTACAAATGGGCTATAGAGCCAGTGGCCGGTTCCCATGCTGACCGTCATGCTGAATACGCTGGTGAAAGTAATCGTGTCGCCCACTTTGGCGACCACATTTCCATCGACATCCGCAGCAGGATCAGAGGTGATGGTAATGGCGAGACTGGAATAATAGTCGGTGCCGTATGACGCATGGGCCAGAAAGGAATTAGACAGCAATCCGAAACTAAGCATGAGGGCGATAAGCAAAGTCTTTTTCATAGATGTGGATTGATAAATTAGAAAACTATTTCCCTATGATGCGGGTTGCCGCGTTGTTGTTTTCGTTCAACTCAGGAATCGTGTTTCCGGAATCGGCCATGAAGGTGTAGCTCTTCCCTTTTTCAGTCAAATCGACATACAGGAAAACCTTCTTGCTCGTGTGGGGCTTGAGCCCTCCTTTGGTGATCACGATCGGCGCATTGAAGTTGTACGAGTAGGTGATATCCCCCACCGCGTCCCCCGTGCCGCCATTTTTGACCGTGACTCCGATCTTGTACTGCTTCTTTGAAACGCCATTGACTTTATGGCTCACCGACAAGGCCCTGGCGACCGAGATCACCAGATCGGGCTTGCCCACGGATTTATTGGGGCTTGGGGATGTCGTGGATCCTGCCACACATTCTATACCCTTTTTGGTGTAACCATCCAAGCACCCAAAATCGGCGCGTTCCTCGGACAACTTGAAGTCGGACGTCTTGGTGGGAGAATGGTCCAGCACATAGCGGTCGATGCAATCGAACGAATGGGCAGGCGGATTCTTGCACAATTCGGAGGATGTCTTGAAAAGGGGCGAATCGGGGGAAAGGCCTTGTTTTACCTCGACAACATAGGAAGGGGCATAGCCGCCGATCGAGCTGAATTTGCACGTGGTGCGAACTACCGTTTCGCACTTTCCAGGGGCCACACGGATATAATAGGTTCCCGTGGGTTGGTCGTAAAAGTTGTGTTGATTGGTGCCCAGATATTCGAAATAGGGGTTGAAATCCACAGAGGTGATGGAGTAAACGTAGTCGTTCAGCTCGTTCGTTGTGATGATGATCGAATAAGCATTAAACGACTTATCAATAGACTTAGGGGCGTCCCAAGCCAAATGGATCGTGCTGCCATCGACAGTGGATCGAAAATTGGTAGGCAGATAGTCGTTTGCGCTGGACCGATCCGCAACGGGTGCCTTTTGCGAAGAGGCCACTGTGGCGTTGAATTGGGAATCGCTTCCTCCTAGCGGATCGCTCCAATGCGAATACGCCATCCACTTGCAGGGTTGGCTCTGTTGGGCCACACAATCTCCTATCCCGACCACCATGAAATATTTCCCGTCGTCTAGGTTGGTAAAGGTGTACTCGGTGGTTCCAAAGGGGACAAAAGTGGGGGTCAGGGTGTGCGTGCTGAAGATCTCATCCATGGTGACGGGAGCGTCTCTTTGGATCAAGACTGCATAGCCGTTGTCGGAGCTGTTGATGAGAAGCGGAGCCTCCCAGGCAAGCTTAATGGAATTGCCAGTGACTACGGCATTTAGGTTCCACGGCTCCTCCTGACCGTAGGTTGCGTGGGTAAGTTGGGGAATAAGAAACAGACAAAACGCCACAAAACCGACAAGGGTAGTTTTCTTCATAGGTAAATTTTAAAAAATGTATTTGTTGGAGATGAAACTGCGAAGATTATATCAAAATCGATGGAATGGAACTATTAAATCACTCGGATCGTTTTGGGAGGCTTCGTGAGCACCTCGACTTTTCCATTTTCATTCACATAAACCATGTCCTCGATCCGCACTCCTCCCCAATCATCCAAATAAATTCCAGGCTCAATGGTAAACAGCATTCCAGGTCGCACGACGGCTTCGGATTTCTCACTGACGTTCGGCGCCTCATGGATCTCCAAGCCAACCCCATGGCCCAAGGCATGGCCAAAATAGGGACCATAGTCAGCCTTGTCGATGATCCCGCGGGCTAATCGGTCAATTTGGCTGAATTTCATTCCGACTTTGATAGCCTGTATTGCGGCCAAATTGGCCTTCAAAACAATTGAATAAATTTTTTGATCAACTTTGGTCGGTTTTCGGGTGAAAATGATCCGTGTCATATCCGTCATGTAACCCTTGTACACAATTCCCATGTCGATCAAAACGTGCTCGCCATTTTTTAAGCGGTTCGGCTCCTTGGCATGGTGAACATCGGCCGTGTTTTTGCCAAACGCGATAATCGGCGGGAATGAGAACCCGTCTGCGCCCAGCTCATGGGCAAAACTCAGTAGTCTCCATTCCAGATCGTCCTCCGAATCCCCCACCCTGATCGTTTTCGCCAATTCCTCGAAGGCCTGGTTCGCGATCGAAACGGCCCTTCGGATGATTTTCATTTCGGATTCGTCTTTGATTGTTCGGATTTCTTCGACCATTCCGGAAACTGGGACCAATTTTGTTTTTTTCAACAGATTCCGAAGCCCGAGAACGTGGGCATGGGTCACAAAAGTCTCTTCGATGCCCAATGATTTGAAACGACCCAACAATTTCTTGAGCTCGGCCCCTCTTTTTTGGTCAAAGATGGCAACCTGTTTAGGCATCTGCTTACGAGCCAAACGTAGATACCGAAAATCCGTGATCAGCGTTGCCTTGGTCGGTGTGATCAACAGCCGTCCGTTCGAACCCACATACCCGCATAGGTACCGGACATTCTCGGGTTTTGAAATAAGCGCGGCAGCCAATTTACGACGTCGCAACTCTTTTTGGATTTTTTGGATTCGGTTCATGGTTGATTTGATTTGCTTGCAGTCTATTCCACTCGGTCTGCACGGTCAATTTCGAAATCCCCTCCCCAATTAAAACCCTTTTAGATAAACTTGAAATCGAATCGTCACATCGCTAGTCCCTAGTCCCAAGCCCCTAGTCCATAAATTGATGAATCAACCCGTCCCCATGGAACCAACTGTTTTCGCAAAAATCAAATCGCTTTTAGGCGATAACAAAATCCCCTACCACGTTATCCACCATTCGCCAGCGGGCACTTCTGAAGAAGTCGCCAAAGCCCGAGGAACCGACCTGAAAATCGGCGGAAAGACGATCCTTTTTAAAGTGGGCAAAGAATTCAAATTATTCACCTTTTCAGCAGCCCGAGCTCTGGATTCACTCGCCATCAAGAAATACTTTCACGAAAAGGNNGTTCGCCACCCGAGAGGAATTAATGGCGATGACAGGATTGGAATCGGGTACAGTCCCGCCATTCGGAAAACCGTTTCTCCCGTTCGATCATTTTCTCGATAAATCGATCACCGAAAACGAGGAAATCGCCTTCAACGCGGGCTCGATCACGGATTCGATCGTGATGAGGGTCTCGGGCTATTTGAAACTGGTGAAAACAACGGTCTTCGAGTTCACCAAAGAGCCCGACACCAAAAAATAGTGAAAGACAAATTTATCTGATACACTCGTCAGCAGTCTAAAACCTAGTCCCTAGCCCCTAGTCCCCAACTATGAAAGAACCCATCATCACCGCAGGCCGTTACCGACACTACAAAGGAAAAATCTACAAAGTGATCGAAATCGCAAAAAACGCCGACACGCTAGAGGAGATGGTTGTTTTCCGATCGGTCGAGGACGAGCGCCAACTTTGGTGCCAGCCCATCGAGGAATTCAAAAGCAAGGTCAGGCACAACGGGGCCATGGTCCCCATGTTCGAATATTTGGGCACTCTGGACTAGGCAAGTGGTATAATGGGCCGCTAGCCCTAACCCATTTTATTTATGTCCTCCCGCAAAAATAAGGATCTTGTCGAACTCTACCCAAACGTGTTCGTTCCGAAGAAACAAGTCGATGCCCACAAGCAAAAAATGACGCAAGAGGCGGAGGCATTGGAGCATCCGGATCAAATGTCTCCAAAAGAGGAGGAAGAATGGGAAATCGCAAACAATCTACGAGACAAGGTGAAAAACCTGGAAAAATAACCCAAAACCCATGATCATCGGACTCACTGGGCCCATTGCCTCAGGCAAGGCCACGATCATCGAAACCCTCAAAAAAAAGGGATTCAAAAGCGTCACGATGTCGGATGTGATCCGAGGTGAAATGGAACTTCAAGGCATCCCGGCGGAACGGGCCAAGATGCAGGATTTCGCGAATTCGGTGCGCGCCAAGGAAGGCGCGGGCGCATGGGCGAGGCGTTGTCTTGAAAAGGCAAAAAAGGAGGGTTGGAAAGACTGGGTCATCGATGGGATCAGAAACCCGTCCGAAATCGACGAATTGCAAAAAGACCCTTCTTTCGTGCTGGTTGCAGTCATGCTTTCGGAAATGGAAATCGTGAGGCGAATTTTGGCCCGGAAAAGGGACATCGACCCCACAGATCCCGAGGAGATCAAACGGAGGCTTCGACGTGACTGGGGTGTGAACGAGCCGCCCGAGGGGCAACAGGTGGGCCTGTGCGTCCGTTTGGCCGAATACTATTTCGATAACTCGATTCCGATCGATAAGGTCGAAAAGGAATTTTTGAAACTCTACGATCGAATCTGTAAAGAAAAGAATTTCAATTTATAATTCTTTTCAAATTTTTTCTATTTATTTCAAAACCTATGGAAAACAACACTCGCCCCTCAAAAGATCAATACTATCTGGATCTCGCCAAGGCAGTCAGCCGGCGTGGCACCTGCCTCAGCTCCGAGATCGGGGCGGTCATTATTCGAAATGACCAAGTGGTTTCCACCGGCTACAATGGCTCTCCGCGCGGCACCAAGAGCTCGCTGGAGCACGAATACTGCCTGCGCCGAAAGCTGGGTATTCCCTCGGGCCATCGCTACGAGATTTGCCGTTCGGTCCACGCGGAGCAGAATGCCATCATCAACGCGGCCCGTTCAGGAGTAAGTTTGCTGGATGGCGACATCTACCTGTACGGCAAACGGCACGGCACGGACGTATTGCTCGATGCCTTCCCCTGCTACATCTGCAAAAAAATGATCATCAACGCGGGTCTTAAACGCGTTATCAGCTCGCTCAAGGAGGGTGGCTTCAAAATTTTCCATGTGGCAGACTGGGTGAAGGAATGGCAAGAGAACGATATCATCGACGACAAGGAACAATACTGCACCGATTACAAAGATCTCGAGGCTTCCATGAAAAAGGCCTCAGTCACAATTTCGCCCGCGCTGAAGGAAAAAATCGCTGGCGCAAAATAAGCGCCTTGACCCGAAGAGAGAGTCAAACTATGATTTCCTCTGTAAAAGCGTCCGAGTCCCCGATCAAGGGATAAGCTGGTCGAAGAAAGTCGAAAGATAAGTAGAACGACCCGGAGAGCATCTCCGTAATCAATTGAAATCAAGCATAAGCCTAGGTGGTACCTGTCCCGATGTGCTTTGGGACCCTAAGCGTTCAATCTTGTTGAATGTCTGTTTTTTAGTTCGTAGGAATCGAAACCCATGGACTATTCGACCCCTTTCCTCGGCAAAATCGTTACGGTTATGGTCGATCGTCCAATAGGATCTCGGCATCCTAAATTCAAGGATCTGGTCTACTCCCAGAATTACGGATACGTCGAAGGGGTTTTTGCCCCCGACGGGGAAGAGTTGGACGCCTATGTCCTCGGTGACTTCGGACCATTGGAAACCCTTGAGGGCCGATGCATCGCCATCATCCATCGGAACAATGACAATGATGATAAGCTGGTCGTGGTTCCAGACGGAACATCCTACACGGACGAACAGATAAAATCATTAACCGATTTCCAAGAAAAATTCTTTAAATCAATCATTATCAGAGAAAAATACTCATAATTCATAATTCGTAATTCTTAATTTTCCCTATGTTTAATCCGGTCAATCCCAAGCAATCTTTCCCCCAAATGGAAGAGGATATCCTCGCCTATTGGAAAGAGAACAAGACCTTCGAGAAATCCGTGCGCGGAAAGAAGGAGTATTCCTTCTACGACGGGCCTCCGTTCGCCACGGGACTCCCCCACTACGGCCACTTGTTGGCTGGAACCCTAAAAGACGTGGTTCCGCGTTTCTGGGCCATGCGCGGTTACAAGATCGAACGCAAATGGGGTTGGGATTGCCACGGGCTGCCAGTCGAAAACATTGTCGAAAAGGAGCTGGGGCTCAAAAGCAAGACCGACATTGAGCAATTCGGCATCGCCAAGTTCAACGAGGCTTGCCGGGCCGTGGTCTTGCGCTACGCGAATGAGTGGAAGGCAACCGTGAACCGCATGGGCCGCTGGGTCGACATGGAACACGATTACAAGACCATGAATCCCGAGTATATGGAGTCCATCTGGTGGGTGTTTAGGAGCCTGTGGGACAAGAACCTGATCTACGAGGGCCACAAGATCGTCCCCTATTGCATCCGGTGCGCCACGCCCCTTTCGAACTTCGAGACGAACCAGGGCTACAAGGACAAGCAGGATCCCGCGCTGACCATCAAGTTCGAGTTGGTGGACGAGCCTGGAACCTATCTGCTCTCGTGGACGACCACTCCGTGGACGCTCCCGAGCAATCTGGCTGTGGCCGTGGGCAAGGATTTGACCTACGCCAAGATCCAGGATGTGAGTGGCGAGAAATACATCCTCGCGCTTGACCGAATCCCCCATTACTACAAGAATCCAGCCGACTACAAGGTGCTCGAGGAATTTTTGGGTGAAAAACTGGTCGGCAAAAAATACAAGCCCCTGCTCCCCTATTATGCGGAAAAGAAGGAGAAACTGGTTTTCACCGTAACTTCGGGTGATTTCGTCAGCCTGGAAGACGGCACGGGTCTCGTCCACATTGCCCCGTTCGGCGAGGACGACATGAACGTGCTGAAGGCGATGAAAGTCGAGGCGGTGTATCCGCTCGATGCCGAGGGCAAGTTCAACGCCGAGGTGAAGGAATACGAGGGCAAGAACGTGTTCGAGTCCAACCCCTTGATCCTGGAAAAACTGAAGGCCGAAAAAAAGATCGTCCGCCACGAGACCATCAATCACAGTTACCCCTTCTGCTGGAGGTGCGATACGCCCCTCATCTACCGCCCCATCTCCACGTGGTTCGTGGATGTGGAGAGCCTGAAGTCGAAGCTGGTCAAAACGAACCAGAAGATCGGCTGGGTACCCGAGCACCTCAAGGACGGCCGTTTCGGCAAATGGCTTGAGGGCGCACGCGACTGGGCCATCTCCCGCAACCGCTACTGGGGCGCACCGCTCCCCATCTGGCGTTGCGAGAAATGCGATGAACTCAAGGTTTTCGGAAGCATCGCCGAGCTAGAACAGGCTAGCGGTAAAAAGGTGCCCGACCTTCATAAGCATTTCGTGGACGAGATCGCGATTCCCTGCCCCTGCGGAGGGAATATGAAACGCGTGCCCGAGGTGTTGGACTGCTGGTTCGAGAGCGGCTCCATGCCCTACGCCCAGCTCCACTACCCATTCGAGAATAAGGAAAAATTCGAGAACAATTTCCCGGCCGAGTTCATCGCCGAGGGGGTGGACCAGACCCGTGGTTGGTTCTACACGCTCCACGTATTGGCGAACGCCCTGTTCGGCAAAGCCGCTTTCAAAAACGTGATCGTGAACGGCATCGTGCTGGCTGAGGATGGCCAGAAAATGGCCAAAAAGCTCAAAAACTACCCCGATCCGAACGAGGTCCTCAAAGCCCATGGCGCCGATGCACTGCGCTTCTATCTGATGAACTCGCCCGTGGTGAAGGCCGACGACCTGCGCTTCTCGGAAAAGGGCGTGTCCGACGTGGTCCGGAATATGATTTTGCCTATTTGGAATGCCTACAGCTTCTTTGTCACGTATTCCTCGATCGACCAATGGAAACCGAGCAAAAAGAAGGTGAAATCCGAGAACAAGCTCGATCGCTGGATCTTGCTCGAGTTGAACAAATTAATTGTACAACAAATCGAGGACATGGAGGCTTATGACCTCCAAAAGGCAAGCAACGCGATCTACAAATTCGTGGACGACCTCACTAATTGGTACATCCGCCGCTCCCGCCGACGCTTCTGGAAAACAGAGGACGATGGGGACAAGAAGATGGCCTACGCCACGCTATTCCATGTCCTCACGAATCTGTGCCAAGTCATTGCTCCATTCATGCCTTTCGTGAGCGAGGAGATCTACCGGAACCTGACCGGCGAAGAGTCGGTCCATTTGACCGCCTACCCGAAACCCGCCAAGACCGAGGGCGACGCGCAATTGCAGGAGGAGATGTTCCTGGCGAAAACCGTGGTTTCGCTCGGCCTGGCCGCCCGTGGCAAGCTGAAACTCAAGGTCCGCCAGCCACTTCAAAAAATTCAAGTGGCCATCGGTGGCCAATTCAACCCAGAACTCCTGAAGGCCCAGTCTGGAATCATCATGGAGGAATTGAATGTGAAAGAGGTTGAGCTGATCCGCGACGCCAAAGAGGTCGCCACCGTGATCGCCAAGCCCAACGCCAAGCTTTTGGGGCCCAAGTTCGGCAAAGAGGTCCAATCCATCATCCAAGAGGCAAAAGCCGGCCATTTCGAGAAACTGGCCAACGGAAACCTCAAGGTGCTAGGGCATGAACTGACCCCGCAAGAGATCGAAATCGGTTACCAAGGCAAGGAAGGGGCCAGCATCGAGACCGCCGAGGGTATCCTTGTGGCATTGGATACGGTCATCACGCCGGAGTTGGAGATGGAAGGCGTTGCGCGCGATGTCGTCCGCCAAATCCAGGATCTCCGCAAGGCCGCCAAGTACCATGTGAGCGACCGAATCAAAATCGCGGTGATTGGCGTGAAACCCGAGTTGTTGGCCAAATTCGGCGATACCATTAAATCCGAGACCCTCGCCACCTCTATCGAGCTTGATATCCTCGAACCCGACCAGTTCGGAACATTGGATGGCATCACGGTGAAGGTGAAACGGTAGATCATTTTGCATTTCGGATTTCTGAATTTGCATTTAAAATGAAATTTGAAAGTCCCGCCTCCCAATAGGCTCAATAGTCTTAAAAGACCTAATCAATGATTAAACACATTATCGCCCATCTCGTGGCCAACGGCATCGCCCTCTACTTTGTGGGGGTAATCCTGGTCGGAAAATTCGAGATCACCGGCTCCTGGAAAGGGTATCTCATCTGCGCCATCATCTTCGGTCTCTTAAATGGGCTCGTGAAGCCGATCCTCAAGCTCCTCTCGCTCCCCTTCGTCCTCGTCAGCGCGGGTCTCTTCATCTTCGTCATCAACTCATTTCTGGTCTGGTTCGCCCAATATGCCCTCGACGTGCTGAAATTCGACGGGGTGGCCATCGTGATCACGGGCGGCTTCTTCTCCTACCTCCTGGTCGGCTTCCTGATGAGCCTCTTCAATATGGTCATCCATTGGCTTCTGAAAAAATAGGATTCAGGAAACAGGATTCAGGATTCAGCCACTTGCAAGAAATTGGGGGCAAAAATGCTAATTCCTGACTCCTGAATTCTGAATCCTTAAAATCAGTTCAATTTGTATGGGAATCAAGGTGGAATTCAATCCGGATTTGGCTTTAAGGGCTTTTTCAGAGTTTAAAAATGGCAACCGAAAGGCCGAGGAATGCATTCCAGAGACGATGGATTCTGGAAAAGAGTACCCCTTTTTAAAAAAAGGCCAAAGAAACTACTGGTTCGATGGCGAGATTCCCCTTATCGAGACCAAAGGCAACGAATCCCTGTCTCGTCCCAAGGCGAGTATTAAAATCCTCGAATCGACCCATTTTTTGGCCAACGGAGAGGTCTGGACCAAAGGAAAATACAAGGTGATCGAGGTTTTTAAAGACGACAAGATCCACTTCGAGAGCGTTTTTAGGACTGGCACGTGGATATAAACCTTCCGACGAAACTTGGAATTTGAAACTGAACTTAGATCTTTGCCCTTATTTGTCATTCCCTTGTAGAAGGGAATCTGCAAATTGCTAGTGTCGGATGATGGCTTAATGGAAGATTCCCGCTTTCGTGAGAATGACGAAAAAAGGTAAGAAAAAGTAAACCTAAAAACGTTCAACCAGGAAACCCGGATGGGGTTAGGCCATTTTGTGCTCACAGCCATCATAAATGGGGGTACTTTTGGCGATCGTTCTGGGCTGGATAATAGGATATATAACTATATAAAATTCAAAATAAATTTGTTAAAAAATGTGTTCAAATATTTTTAATACACTTTTTCAATCTATATGAACAATTTTATTATTCATTTAATTTATTATTATAATTTAAACTTTTGAATAATTTTTTTATTCAAATTTTTTGTCGATTTTATTGTGCTCAAAATAATCTTGGATCTCAAAACTGACCCTGCGACTTTTTTGTTAAGAAACTAGGTTCAAAAATGGGGATCGGATTTCAATAATTGAACAATTAATTTATTCAAATATATTTGGCAACGATTTTTGCATTATAGAACTATTTTTTTGTACAATAAAAAATACCGCAAATGCGAAATCTGAAATCAGAAATGCGAAATCAGTTTTATTCTTCGCGCTGGATATACTCGTTCAAATCCGCCTGGCTGATGATGCCCCGCTCCGCCAAATGGTAAGCGTAGTTGTCCAAGGTGATCATCCCCTCATTGTTGGCCGCTTGCATAGCGGTCCTGAGCTGGACGAAATTCCCACGGCGAACGATGTTGTGGATGCTCGGGTTCATGGACATCACCTCGAACACGGCAATGAGCCCGGATTGGTCGACCCGTTGGACTAGATCCTGAGAGACGATGGCCTCCAAGCAAGAGGCAAGGCGGTCCTTGGCGAGCTTTTGCTGGTCCACAGGGTAAAAGCTTATGATTCGCTCCAAGGTGTGGGTCGCATCGCGGGTGAGCATCGAAACGATAACGAGGTGGCCGGTCTCGACCAATTTCAGGATGTTTTCAAAGGTTTCCTGATTGCCGACCTCGCTGACCACCACGATATTCGCGTCTTCGCGCAGGGCCGAATGGAGGGCGCTGGCCATTGTGAGGGTATCTTTGCCCACTTCGCGCTGGGTGAACATGGATTTGTCATCCTCGAACACGTATTCAATAGGATTTTCGATCGTCAGGATGTGCTTCACGGAATTCTCGTTGATGTAGCGAAGCATGGATTGGATCGTGGTGGACTTTCCGGAACCGGCTGGACCAGAGACGATGATTAGCCCTTCGCGTAGATTAAGGAATTTTTTGACCGTTTCTGGGACTCCGAGTTCCTCAAGGGTAGGAACATGCTTGGAGATCATGCGCATGACCCCTGCGAGTTTGCCCTTCTGGGTATACAGATTTACGCGGAAATTAACACCATTGGTATGGGTGTAAGAGAAATCGAGTTCGCGCAAGGTGTTGAACCTTCGTCTGTCCTCCGGATCTGGGAGCAGCTCATCCATCATTCCCCTGGCTTCATCGCGGGAAAGTTTCTCGACATTCTCAATGAAAACGATCTTTCCGCCCACGCGAAGCGCCAGCTTACCGCCTTCACGGAAATGGATATCGGATGCCTCCTTCTCGATGCAGAGGTTCACCAGCTGGTTGAGGGTGATTCGGCGCTCGGAAGGGGCTTGGGTCCCGATGGCGACCTGGGATGCGATTGAACTGGGGTCTAAATTCGGTTGCATAGGCGTTGCTTAAAATAATTTTCAATTTGCAATTTGACAATTTGCAATCAAATTACAATATTTAATGTTTAAATTTTCAATGAATCGTTTGGAAATTCGAAATCGAAATTTAAAAATTATTTGCAAATTGCGAATTGCCAAATTTAGAATTTCTGCTAAGGCTCATTATCTCTCATCCTTGAGGCCAAATAGCGTTCAAGGTTGGCTTGTCGCTGGTTGCGGATCACCATCACGAGGGCGACGATCACGCCGATCATGGCGATCAGGCCGAATCCAAGGCCTGCGAGACCGAAAATTAGGATGATATTGTTGGATTGAGCCTCAACTGGGGCAGCTGGCTTCAACTCGACAGGGGGTGTGGTAGTTTGAGTTTGGGCAACGCCCGTGGCGGGGACCTCGGCAGGAGCTGCGGGGACCTCGGCAGGAGTTGTGGGTGGTACAACCTCTTCTTCAGTCACCTTGGGCAGGCTCGGCCTCTTGGCCACGTTGGCCTCGGGGGTGACGACAGGAATCACTTTTCCAATGACTGCTTCGAAAAGACGATTCTCGTAAATGGTCTTGCCGTTCTTGGTCGCCTTCACCACGATCCAATAATCGCCTGGGTCGAGGATTAGATCCTTGAACTCCATTCTGGATTTCACGGTCTCATTGGGAGAAACCGCCTCTGTCAATGGGACAAAGGTCAACGATTTGAGGATTTCCGTATTGTTTCCGTTGTAGATATCAATCTGTCCAGAGGGTTCCACGATATCGGTATTGCCCAGATTTTGCACTTCGACGGTGAGGTGGAAAGGATCCCCTTCCTTCAGGGGGTCTACTGTGATGGATTTTATTGTGAAATCCGTGAGCTTATCACCGGTCACCGTAATGTTCACCGCAATATGGGCGCCCAGGCTGATCGCGACTGCGCCACCTCCCTCATCGGATGCCGCAGGTTTTAGAGCCACGAAGATGCCACCGACATAGTTCCGGATGGCGGCTTGCTTAGGGACATTGACGATCACTTTGATTGGTAAAACGGACTGACCAGCTTTCATGACCAGGTTCTTTTCGTCTTGGATGCTGATCCATTTGAGAAGCATCTTGTCCCCAGTGATCTGGCTGCTGATCTTGAATTCCTCGGCCGTGTCGTCTCGGCTAAGCTTAATGATCTGCTCGAAAGTGGTCCCAGGGAGCATATGGTCGTTCTTCACCCATGGGGGGGACGTGCCAAAAGCCGCCTCGGATTGGGGAGCGCTCGAACTTAGGCCTGCGATCAGGCCGACGAGAGACAAAAGTGCCAACAGGAATCCGACTCGGAGAAAACGGCGCATAGCTGAGGTTTTATTTTTATCTGAATATTATAGCATAAATAGATCAATAATTCAACAGCCGAAAGGGCAAAAAAACGTGGGTTCCGTAGGGACGCAAAATATTGCGTCCCTACAAAGGCGCCCATAACATACGAAACCGTTCAATTCTGCCCCATCGGTTATTTCAGATTTTCATAAACCGCCAACGTCTCCCACGCACATTTATCCCATGAAAACTGTTTTGCTCGGGCAATCCCCTTTTCCGACAGGGATTTCCGCAAGTCGGGATTCTGGATCGCCATTCGGATCTGGTCGCCGATCGAATCCGACGAATGCGGATCAGCGTACAGACAGGCCTCCCCGCCGATTTCGGGCAGGCTGGAAACGTTGGAAGTCACGACTGGAGTCCCGCACTGCAAAGCCTCCAAAACTGGCAACCCGAAGCCTTCGTAATAAGAAGGATACACAAAAACTTCCGCCCCGTTCATCAGGGCGGGCAAATCCCCTTCCGCCAAATAGTCGGTTAAAACAATATCAGATCGGTACGGCGAACTTTCAATAGCCCGAAAAATCGGTTCGTAAAGCCACCCTTTTTGCCCAGCCAGCACCAATTGATGAGGAATGTGCTCCTTCTCCTTCAGACGATTGAAGGCCAAAATCAGGGTTTCCAGATTCTTTCGGGGTTCAAGCGAACCGACAAACAGCAAATAGGGTTGCTGGATGCCGTGGCGCTCCAAAACAGGCTGAATCCCCTCTTTCTCCAGGGGGCAGAAACTTTCATCAGCCCCCAAATGGGTCACATGGATTTTTTCTGCGGAAATTCTCAGCCGATCGACGATATCTCGCTTGGTCGTCTCGGAATTGGTCAAAATCGCATCCGCCTCGTCCAGACGTTCAAAACGCCTCTGATGGACGAACACGTTGGAGGGCACATGGAATTGCGGAAAAAGGAGCGTGGTCAAGTCATGCACAAACGCCACCCGTTTGGCTTTTCGGACTGGTGGCATGCTGATTTCGGAAACGTGGTAAACATCGCATCCTTTCACAATTCGGTCCAGGGCCGGGGCGCGAAAATAAATCCACGAAAGCGTGATGAGGCGCTGGGGAATGGGGAAAACGCGCGTTTGGCAGTTGGGAGCGTCAAAACGGACCGCCTCAAGGCGTTTCCGATTTCGCACATTGAAACCGTACAATAAATAATCGTTTTTCGAGTCGATCTTGAGCAAATGACGAATCAGCTGGTGCTGATACTGGCCTACACCGCTCCGCTGGAGACTCTGCGCCGAAATGTCGAAACCAATTCTCATGTCCCCAGTATACAACAAGCGTCAGGTTGCAAAAAACGACCCACGGACAAAGCGAGCCCGAGATTACGAGCGAGCGTAGCCCCGCACGCAACCTTGGGTAGTCTCCGACGGGCCCCGAGGGTGAACGGGGCGAAGCCAAGCGAGCGATCGAGGGCGAGACCTTGAGCGGGAAAAGGCCGAAAAACCGAAGCGGTTTTTTGGAGTTTAATCCGTTCCCGTGCAGTCGTTCGCCGTGGAAGAGAAGGTGTCGCTTCCGTTATAGGTTCCAGTGGGCGTTAAGGCGGGGACCTGGAGCTTCCAATAAATCGGCGAGGAAGTCATGGTGTTGTGATCTGTGGCCACGGCGATCGAGCGGTTCGCGCAACCGGCATCGGCGTTTGCCGGGGGGGTCGGGTCGCTGGCCTGCAAGGCATGGTCGCCAGTGCCCCAGGTGAACCCGGAGCTGGTAGCCCAATGTTGTTGGGCCCTTCCAAGCGTATTTCCTCCCGAAGTCATGTTGGCACCGTGGATCAGGGTGTCAACCACGATGTTGCCCGCATTCTGCAGGGTTGTCGTCTTTGCGGCGGAAGTTCCTCCCACCACAAGAGAGCTGTAATCGATGCTGGATTCCACCACATTGATCGCAGATAGCGTGCTCACGGTAATGGAATTCGAATCAGCCCCAGTCGTTACGGCGCCCTGCCCGTCCGCGGGGTTCGCATGCATCTTCCAGGCCGAGGAGGCATCGGCATTGAACCAAATGCCGTTCGCGCCCGTCCAATTGCAAGTGAACACACGATTTTGGTCGGTGGGCGTGTCGCCGGAACAGCTCAGGCCCGGATAACACCAGTTGTCGTTCTGAGTTCCGCCGTTGCACGTGCCTCCGGAAAGGCTGTGGCCAGTAGAGTTATAAAGAACACCAGTGGTGGAAACCAGGTCGCCTCCGCCGTTGTTGTCGGTAATGGTGACCGTGAACGAAACAGGTGCGGATGTGCCAGCCAAAAGATCGATGTCGCTAACAGTGTAGGTCCCGACCGTAGGCGCTATATCAGTGACAGAGTAACTCTGAGCAGAGGTTCCCGTCCCCTGTATTCCAAAGCCGTCGACCGTGTACACATAGGCGGTCTTGGAGCCATGGGAAGTGGGAATCGACACCTTGCCGTTCATCACGCACTGGGCGTTGTCGCCGTTCTTTGCGCCTGTGATGGAACAGAGGAGCGTTCCATTCGTGCAAGTGCGGGCGCCGTAGTTGAAACCCGTGGTACTCGCGTCGCAAGCATACACATCCACCGTGTTCGAGGAGTCGGAATCCGTGACGCCCGCCTGCACGCAGGCATAGCCCGAGAGGTCGTCCACAGCGCCGGCGGTTGTGTAACGGACAAGGGCAAAATCATTATTCGAACCGTTATTGCTATAACCCCCCGCCACGATCTTCCCGTCAGTTTGGAGAGCGACACCATAAATATAATCATTCCCGCTCCCAATGGCCGTGGTCACCTTGCCGGTCGTGTTGAAGGTGGTGTCCAGGACCCCTGCGGTGGTGTAGCGGGCCAGGGCGAAATCCCAATTGCCCCCGTTGTTTGTTCCTCCTGTTAAAACGATCTTTCCATCGGTCTGGACCGCAACGGAAACGCCGTAATCGTCGCCAGTACCGATGGCCGTGGTCACCATGCCGGTCGTGTTGAAGGTGGTGTCCAGCGCCCCTGCGGTGGTGTAGCGAGCCAGGGCGAAGTCGGCGTTGCCTCCAATGTTGGAGTACCCGCCAGCCACGATTTTTCCGTCGGTTTGGATGGCAATGTCTTGGATATAATCTTCAACACTACCGATGGCCGTGGTCACCTTGCCACCCGTTCCAAAAGCGGGGGTGCCACAGTGAGTGCCATCGTCCAGATTACCATCGGTGCAATAGCGGGCCAGGGCGAAAACGTATCGTCCTCCATAGTTGGTGTAACCCCCTGCCACGATCTTCCCGTCGGATTGGATCGCAAGAGCCGAAATCGCTTCGGTGGTGGTTCCAAAATCCATGGTCACCTTCCCGCCAGTGCCAAACGAGGTATCCAGTGAACCGTCCATGTTGTACCGAGCCAAGGCAAAATCGTTGCTGGACGATATGAAGGCACGGCCCGCCGCCACGATCTTCCCGTCGGACTGGATCGCGACAGTTGTGCCGTAATCGTCGCTAGTGCCGATGGCCGTGGTCACTTTGCCTGCCGTGTTGAAGGTGGTGTCCAAGGTGCCGTCGGCATTGTAGCGCGTGAGGGCGAAATCGTCGTTGCTTCCGTTATTGCTGGCCCCGGCCAATACGACCTTTCCGTCGGATTGAATCGCGACGGAACGGGCGACATCCGCGCCACTACCGATGGGTGTGATCACCTTTGCGCTCCTCGTGTTACCCGGGTCAATGCTCGCGGTTGAACCGCACGTAGGTCCGATATTCACGGTGCCCAAGGCGGGTGCGTGGTTCACCACGAACGGCGAACCAGAGTTGCCAGAGCCCTGGCTAGCCGGCGAACAGGAGGCCACAGAGGCGATCTTGTCGCAACCAAAGGCGTACCAGGCGTTGGTGGTCACGTCGCCGGAAGAAGTGGTGTAATTCACGCTCGCCTGAGCCTGATCACTGGCAGGGTTGCTCACAGTCCATGTGTAGGCGTGGGTAGTCGGGAAGTTGCTGTCGCAAGTGGAAAGGGTTGCATCGGAGCAACACTGGGGAACCGTATTATTCCCGGCGAGTACGTAGGGGGTCTTGCATACCGCTAGATACCAATCTCGACCCGAGACCGTATTATAGGTGCCCGTAAAGGTCACATTGTTGCCAGCGGTGGTGGGAACGGTGGTAGAAGATCCGCCGTCCGACACATCGGTGCTAAAACCGAGGATCTCGACCGAGTTCGAGGTGAGTGGGGTTCCCTGTAATCCACTGGCGTCTGCACAGGTCATGTTGGCGGACCATAGGTCGGCAACAGCGGTATCAGCGTTGCTCAAGTTCTGGGCATTCGGTTTACCAGCATTGTACAGGGTGGAAATCTGGGTAGCAGAGAGGGCTTTGCCGAAAATTTGGACTTCATCGATATATCCATCAAAAAAATAGGTGGAGGTTCCGGGATAAACTTGTGCTCCAATGTTGGCATGGTCTGTCGAAGTGACATTTCTCACTGTACCCGAACCTTGCAAAGACCCATCGACATAAAGAGAGCCGCTAGTCCCGGATTTGACCGCGACAAGATGGTGCCAATTCGAATCGCATAAGCTGGAATTGCCGACGACACTGCCATACCCGCTCTCATAAGTATCGAATCTTGCGTAACAGGAAGTCTCAGTCAATTGCAACAGGATCTGATGAGAGCCGTCATAGTCTTGGTCAAAAATATTACGCCTGCTTCCACCGATGGCATTGGGGTGTTTGATCCATGCGCTGATTGTGTAATCCGAACCCTGGATTCCAGGAATAGGATTCTGCAAAGCGATGTAGTCATTCGTTCCGTCAAAGCTGTAACACCCGCCTGAATTATTGCCACAGGTAGCGGCATCCGTCCACGAGGGCGCGAAGTTCGCATTCCCACCACCTAGCGTGCCGTTGTTAGCGTAGGAGCTGTAATCCGGCACCGCCACTGAGGGCGTGGTCGCATCTTTGTTGAACGACATGTTGAGCAAGGCCAGCGACGTGCTGTTCTTCCTCCAGTCCACGGTGCAGGCGAGCGCATCCCCATCATTGTCGCTCAGGCTTCGTGTGGAGGCACCCAGGTCGTAATTGTCGTAGACGTAGGAGGTGCTGTTGTAGAGATTTTGAATTTCCGTGGCGGAAAGGGCGCGGTTGTAGATATGAGGCTCGTCGATGGTGCCGTTGAAATTATCTGCCGATACAGAACCTGCCGAATTAACTTCCGCACCCACGGCGAGCGGGGCGGTTCCATCAGGAATTGAGCTTGGGGTGCCGCTCGAGTAGGCAACCGTCAGACTTTGGGCCACGCCATTGATATAGATGGAAACACGGTTGTCGGGGCTTTGGGACCCATCGTAAACCGTCGTCACCTGATACCAGGTGTTTGGCAAAATGGAGGTGGTATCAGCGCGGATAGAACGATAGAAATAGCCGTCCAAATCGCCATAATAAGTGAAATAGACTTTCCCGGTATCCACGGCGTTATGAAACTCGCGCTGATTCTCCGAAAAATTCGCATCAGCCCGTTTGCCTATGATAATTCTTGAATTGCCATCCGTAAAACTCTGTTTAATGAACGCTGAAAGGGTGAATTTTTTGTTTGGACCGGCAAAAACGTTATCCAACGAATCACCGAATGTTACATTGTCATTTGTTCCGTCGAAACTAAACCCGCCGCCTGCAGCGCCTTCAGGAGTAAAGGTCGGACAATTGCCACCCGCGCAAGATCCCGTGAGAGCGCTAGCGGATTGGTCCTTGAAGCTGGTGGCGCTGTTTCCATCCTCGAATTGCCAGTAGCCCACGGAATTCGCATCAACCAGCGCATGGGCGCGGGTCGATGGAATATTTTGGTCCGGCGCCGAGTTGCTCGGGTCGATGGCGTTGGTGGTTTTGGTGATGGAATCCGGGGTATGGGTCTGAGCATCGTTGATCGTCACGTCGGCCGTCCAGCTGGTGTCTGCCAAGGAAAGCTCCTGATGGGCGACGGTGTTGTAAAGCGGCTTGCCGTTGTTGTAGTCCTGGGCGATCTGGGCGGCGGAAAGGGCGCGGTTATACACGCGGACCTCGTCGATGTAGCCGGGGAAATAATTCTGAGCGTAACCCGCTCTTTTCCCTATCGTGGGGCTAGTTGAGGCTGTGTAATCGATAACGCCAGTATCAGTCGTAGAACTTTCCTGCGAACCGTTCACGTACAGTTTCACATTAGCTCCATCATAAGTCATTGCCACATGGTACCAAGTGCTTAGCTGGAGCGCTGTGCTGCCTGGGTTGTTGCCAATCAACGTATTTGCCTTTAAGTCGCTTTCCACCTTGTTGTTCGAATCAACGTAAAAGTCATAACCGTAATAAGGAGTTCCTGACAAATGATCAAAAATCATACCACCACCGCTGGGCATCGAACCTGTTCGTTTTACCCAAGCCTCAACAGTTACATAATTGGGCTTCAGCGATGAGGTGTCATTGAGCTGAATATAGTCGTACGTGCCGTCAAAACTATAGGCACCCCCCTTGATTCCCCCACTCGTCCACGTTGGCATATAGGTCGCGGTCCCTCCGCCCAAGGTGCCGTTGTTCGAGTTGCCGGAATAGTCTAGGACAGCATCGGAGGTCGTGGAGGTGATGTTGCTGTCAAACGGCATGTTGATGGCTGCAATTGAGGCCCCGTTCTTCTTCCAGTTGTAAATCGTAGTCGTGGCATCGTTGTCATGGTCGGCCACCGTGACTGGATGGGCCGAAAGGTCCATATTGGTGGTTTTGAACCCAAAATTCTGATACGCGTTGGATTGTTGCAGGACTTCGGCGGCCGTCAGGGCGCGGTTGTAGATTCGGACATCATCGATAATGCCATTGGCCCACAAAGTACTATCTCTCGCGGAACCGATATATCGAGCGTATTCACCTCCAAGATCCCGGAAACCTCCGATGGCGACTGGTGAACCAATTGCCTGACCATCCACGTACAGTTTCAGGTAGTCGTTTTCCTTGGCGGTGGCGGTGATGACATGCCATTGGGTCACATCGTACGCGGTGGTCGATGAGGAATATTCGCCACCGCTAGTTCCATGAGCATACGCGGTGATCAGGTTCGGGGTACCCGCGTTCACATTGATGCGGAAGAAAACGCCATCGTTATTGTAGACCAATATCCTTTGCTCGGCGGCATTGGATACATTCGACTTGAATAGGATAGACCAGGTCATCTCCGTAGGATGTGAAAAGACCTGCGGGAGCGTGATGTGGTTTGAGACTCCGTTAAAACTATATCCGCCTCCGTTCATCGCGGCGCTTACCCATGTGGGGCAGGCCCCTCCGCTGCAAGTTCCGGTTTTCCCGTTGCCGGACGCATCCAAAAATGAGGTGGCCGACGCGCCATCATCCAAGGTCCAGTTACCCGCCAAACCGGTATTCACAAAACCCGTGTTGGTGTAGGTGTAAGCGTTGTAGAGGGCCGTAATTTCCGCGGCCGAAAGGGTGCGATTGTAAACATTCAACTCGTCAATAATGCCGTTCGGGGCATAACTGGCCCGCCCGATGTTAAACGTGTAACCCGTCGTATCCGGGGTTTGGGTCTGGGTATCTTCGTCTTCCTTGGTGCCATTCACATAAAGATACTGTTTCGATCCGTCCCAAGTGAACACCACGTATTTCCATGTATTCAGGAACTGAGACACCGTGGTAGTGGAAACGCTACCGACGGTGCTACTGGCACCAGCTGTGTCGCACCTAAGGGTGCCGGAATAAAAATAGCAGGAATAGTAATTGTGTCCCCCACCCCAGTTGCCTTTGTCGAAAACGTTTCCAAACGTGGAGGGAGCCCCTGCTAGATTGACCCAGAATGAAACGGCACCGGAAGTGGTGAGGCTCAGTGAACTGGAATCGGGAACCGTGATCGCGTTGTTGGCTCCATCAAACGTGTAGGCACCGCCCGAATATCCAGTTTGAGTCCACGTGGGGCAACTGGTGCAGGTGCCATTGTTCGCATTGGTTGTCTCGTCATCGAAACTGGTAGCCGCGTTTCCGTCCTCGAACTGCCATGAGGCCACGGAATTGGCAAGAATGGGCGAGTGGATGGCGAGCTCAGGGGTGCCATGCGTGGGAGCGGAGTTAGGAAGGGTGAAGCTCTGGGCATTGGTGCCAGTGCCTGCTAAATTGTGCTGATCCTTCACAAACACTTTAAAGTTCACAGTTCCGTGGGTGGCGGACGGAGGGGCGATCACAGCCGAGGATTCTTGGCAGACCACATCGGTGGTCGCGGGATTAACCCCTGTGACGGAACAAACTGCAGTTCCTCCCGTGCAAGCATAGTCGGTAGCGGCCGAAGTGCAAATGGCCATGCTGACTGTATCCTGGCTGGGATCCACGTCTTGATCGGCGATCTGCGAGGGGTGGGCCAAGGTAAATTTGACCAGATCGCCAGGATCGACCGCCCCGCCCGAGATGTCGGTGACAGCGACCGTTCCAAACGTGGGCGCGTGATTCACAGCGAATGGCGAACCTGTGTCCCCAGTGCCCTGAGAGGCTGCAGTGCAAAGGCTAGACGACGACTTGTCGCACTCAAAGGCATACCAGTCGTTGCTTTCGGCCTCCATGATCGTGTAAGGATCCGAAGTGGTGGTTGTCCCTGCATAGACAGCGGAGAGGATAAGGTGGGTCGTGTCCGGAACTGCGGAGATGGTGTACCAGACGCCGTTGGCGTTGTTCCTTATTTTCCTGCCGATCATTGCGCTGGTCCACGTTGTGCTGGAGCCTAAGACCGCGGCGGAAGTATTGGTGAACAAGGCGGTCCCAGTGGTGTAGTCAGCTTGAGTGGCATAGGTGACAGTGGCGGTGCCGTTGTAGGCCGTGGCCGTACTGACAGCCCACGTCTGGTTGGTCGCGCACGTGGGCGCGGCGTTGTTCACCGGCGTAATGCTGTTCGTCTTGCAAACGGCCAAATACCAATCCTCGTGGTTGGGCTCGGTGGCCGTGGCCGTGAAGGTCACGTTGTTGCCGACCGTGGTCGGCGTGGTTGTAGACGATCCCCCATCGGAGGGTCCCGTGGCGAAAGTGGGCGCCTGATTGTTCACCGTGGTGGTGGGCGGAACCGATGAGCGTTGGCCAATAGAATAGACAATATAGGCTCTGCCGGCGTAACCGGAATAGCGGGAAGCCCCAATGGCCAAGTCGACCTTGGTGTCGTTGCTTAGATCACCGATGGCGAGGGCTCCGCCGAAATTGAAAGTTGTACCCTCGCCCCGGATAATGGTGTCCGCGTTGGTGGAAAGGCATCCCGTGGTGCAGGAGCTGGTGCCCCACAAGGTGGAATCCTGCAAAAAGACATAAACGCCGTCAGTGGAGTTGCTATAGACTCCGCAACCCGAAACAAGGTCGCTCTTCCCGTCGTTGTTCAGGTCCCCGATGGCGAGGGACTGGCCAAGGGCATAATTGGACAATCCGGAAATCATATAGTCCGCGTTGGTCGCGAGGCATCCCGTGGTGCAGGCGGAGCCTGTGGTCCACGGGGTGGAGGCGTCCCACAGGAAAATGTAGATGCGCCCGAGATAGCCTCCCGTGATGGTGGAATAAGTACCCACGGCCAAATCGTTGTGGGTGTCGTTGTTCAGGTCCCCGATGGCGACGGACTGGCCGAAATCGGAGGTAATGCTGGACTGGCCCGTGATGATGTAGTCCGCGTTGGCCGCAAGGCATCCTGTGGTGCAGGCGGAGCCTGTGGTCCACGGGGTGGAGGCGTCCCACAAAAGAAGATACACGCGTCCGAAGTTGCCGTAGTTGGCTGAGATCGCGAGGTCGTTCTTCCCATCGGTGTCCAAATCGCCGATGGCGACTGCGGTGCCGAAAGAGCTGTTAGCCTCTCCCGTGATCGTATAGTCCGCGTTGGCCGCGGAGCAGTCCGTGGTGCAAACGGAAGATTGGTTGGTCCACGGATATAAGGCATCCCACAGGAAAATATACGCTCGTCCGGCGTTGCTGGAAGCAAAGATGCCAGTAACGACCAAGTCGTTGTGGGTATCGTTGTTCAGGTCCCCGATGGCGAGAGACCAGCCAAATTTGCTATTGGATTCACCCGTAATGATGTAATCCGCGTTATCGGCATTGCAATTGGTGCTACAAGAACTGGTGCCCCACAGGGTGGAATCCTGGAGGAAAAGGTAGACGCGGCCCGTGTTGGAGCTGTATCCGTTGGCACTCACGGCCAGGTCTTTCTTTCCGTCATTGTTCAAGTCGCCTATGGCAAGGGAGTAGCCGAACTGGCTGTTCGTGGCCTGCCCCGCAATGAGGTAGTCCGAATTGGCCGCGAGGCATCCCGTGGTGCAGGCGGAACCTGTGGTCCACGGGGTGGAGGCGTCCCACAGGAAAAGGTACACGCGGCTCGTGGAAGAAACGCCCATGGAACTGACGGCCAGATCGTTATGACCGTCGTTGTTCAGATCCCCGATAGCGAGCGAATAACCGAAAAAATAAGAGGAGCCCCCCTGTCCCGTGATGATGTAATCCGCGTTGGCCGCAAGGCAGCCGGTGGTGCAGGCGGAGCCCGTGGTCCACGGGGTGGAGGCGTCCCAGAGAAGGATGTACACACGACCGTAGCCGCCATAGGCGTCGTACCCTCCCACGGCCAAATCATTGTAATGATAAGTGTCGTTGTCTAGGTCCCCGATGGCCAAAGTGCGACCGAAATTGCTGTTAGATTGTCCCGTGATTATCGTGTCTGCGTTGGCCGCAAGGCAGCCCGTGGTGCAACCCACGGAGCCCCACAAAGTGGAGTCCTGGAGAAAAATATAAACGCGACCCGCGCTGGAGCTGTAGCCATCTGCCCCGACCACAAGATCTCCCTTCCCATCGGTGTTCAGATCGCCGATGGCGAGGGAGCGACCAAAGTAGTTGTTCGAGGCCTCACCCGTGATGATGTAGTCCGCGTTGATATAAGAGCAAGTCGTGGTGCACGAAATAGAGCCCCACAGGGTGGAATCCTGAATGAAGATGGCAACGGTTCCGGTATTGGTGGAATAGGCTTGAGATCCGACGGCCAAGTCGTTCTTCCCATCGCCACTCAGATCCCCGATGGCGAGGGATTGGCCAAAATAGATACCCCCCGAGATGATGTAGTCCGCGGTGTTCGCGTAGCAACCCGTGGTGCACGAACTGGTGCCCCACAGGGTGGAATCCTGGAGGAAGAGGTACACGCGACCACCGCCGCCGCCGTACTGGTAGGCCCCCACCACGAGGTCGTTTTTCCCATCGCTGTTCATATCCCCGATGGCTAGGGAAGAGCCGAAGTAGTTGCTCGTGTTCTCTCCTGTGATGATGTAGTCCGCGTTGGCCGCGAGGCATCCTGTGGTGCAGGGGGTGTTGCCCCAGGTGCCGTCTTGCATAAAAATGTAGGCGCGGCCTCTGAATGAGGAGATGGTGGAATTGCCGTACGCCCCCACCACAAGGTCGTTTTTCCCGTCGTTGTTCAGGTCGCCGATAGCGAGGGAGGAGCCGAAATAGTCGTTGGATGCCTCGCCATCGATGATCCGATCTGCTCCCGAGGCTTGGCAATTTGAAACGCACGGAACGGTTCCCCAAAGGGAGGAGTCCTGATAAAACAAATAGACCCTGCCAGTGTTGCTGTTGAAGTTATCGACCGTCGCGGCCAAATCGCCTTTTCCGTCGTTGTTCAGGTCCCCGATGGTGAGGGTGTAGCCGAAATCGGTAACGCTGGTGGCTCCTGCGCTAATGAGGATGTCGATGGCTTGGGCCGGGATCAAAGATGGATCCAGAATAGCGGGATATGAAGGGGTGTCGAGAGAAAGGACTAGGTTGTTGTGTAAATCCCCTTCAATTCGGACCCGAATGGTGAGCGGATTGAGTTTGCCGTCGTAGGCAATGGGTTTCGGGATGGTGAAATCAGGGTTAGGCCCGCCATGAAGATGCAGATCAAAAATGTGATCGCTGAAGAGCGTCCACTGCGCCCGCGAAAGCAGATCCTTCGGCGCATCCTTGGCTTTGGCGTCTTTCGAAAAATCGGGAGGCTCAACGTACCAGCCTTCGATCGTGCCAGTCGAGGTGGTGTGGAGCACAGCATTCTTGAACTCGTAGGTCTCCTCCTCGTGGCCACCGCCCGACTGGTAGACGCGGTAATGCTTGAGCTCGGGCTTACCTGTCTTGTTCAGGTACCAGTCGGAAGTTCGGGAGCCTAAATAGGAAACGCCGCTCTCGAAATTCGGCATGAGCTTTTGGACCAGCGGGTCAACGGAAGCCACGGTGACGGAACGGGGTTCGGGATCCGCATGGAGCCATGAAAGGAATGTCTTGGGTTCGATCCGTGAGACGTCGACCGATTTTCCGGATTGGGTTGGAAGAGTAAAGGAAACCGGCTCCCCTGCCCCGCCAGGAAACGAGAACACGGTCCCACCCTCGCCCTGAATGGTGAGAGGCTGGGATTTCCCATGCACCAAGGCAAACGGAAGTGTTGCCAGCGCAAGGAAGGGCAAAATGAGGAGAAGGGACCTAAGATGTCGAAGTTTAACGTTCAATTGGTTGGTTTGAAATGCTGAAAGCTTAACGCTTACGGCTTATGGTTATGAGAAATTAGTAAGAAGTTCCCGAACAATAGCCTGTCGAGGCGATCGAGCTCAACGTCACAACGCCGTTGTAGGTGCCGGAACCCTGGGGATTCGGGATCTGCAACTTGAAGTATATGGATTCGTCAGAGGTGGCATCGTAATGGGGATTCCGCACCGCCAGATTCCGGTTCAGGCAGCCGTAGTTCTCATCACAGCTCACGCCCGCCGTGCATCCCGAGTTAGGCGTGGCGACCAAGGGATAGCCACTTCCATAGAGGAAATTCAACGTGGTTTCATGGAAATGTTGTTGGGTCTTGGAAAGCGTATTGCCAGCGCAAGTGGGATAATCAGTGCACATGTCCGTACCGGAAACCGTGGCGTCAATGACTTGGTTACCCACATTCTCCAAGGTCGCGGTTTGGCCCGTCGAGGTGTCACCGAGAGCCAGGGGGCCATAGGCGATACCCGCTTGAACAACGCTGATGGCTGAGAGGGCATCCACGGAAACGGTGCTGGAGTCGGAGAAGGTGGTAGTTCGTCCGGAAGGGGTGTCCACATCGATGTGCGCGGTCCAGCCCGACGAATAGTTGGCGTCGAACCACAGGTAAGCCGTGCATTGGACTTCGGACTGGGTGTTGTCGCCATAGGCGGCATTCACCACACACGTGGTCGCGGGATAGCAATTGAGGTCGTTCGAGGAACAGGCTTTCGTTGTGGCATTGGAATCCCAGAACTCGCCGGCGCCGCCCAGGATGTCATTTTCGCCGTTGTTGTCTTGGAAATCGGCGTAATAGGTAACCGGCACGAAGCTACCAGCGGACAGGCTGATGGGTGAACTTGGGCTGATGGTGTACCCGATGAAGGTCGGGGCAACGTCCTGGACCAGATAGGTTTGCAGGTTGGTGCCTACGCCAGCCAAGTACGGAGTACCATGAGAATCTTTAACGTAGACGTTGAAATTGTAATTCTTGGCCACAGTCGGAACCGGCACGAGCGTGTTTCCACTTTCGTTGCACACGGCGTCGGTGGTGGCAGGGTTCACACCGGTCACTGAACAGATCGGCGTCGAGGAGCCGCCGCCAACACAGGCGTTTGTGGTGTAGTTGAACGAGGTGGTGTCGTGGTCGCAGATATACATGCTCACGGTGTCCTGAGAGCCGTTCGAGTCTATATCGGCCAGAGCTGTGCCGTGAACTAGCCTAAAGCGGAGCGACTCGCCAGGTTGGATGGTTCCGTCCGACTGGTCGGTGACCGTGACCGTACCGAACGTGGGCGCATGGTTCACGGCAAACGGTGAACCCGTATTGCCAGTGCCTTGGGATGCAAGCGAGCAGACACCCAAACCATTCGTATTTTTGTCGCAGGCGAAGGCGTACCAATCGTTGCTTTCGGCCTCGGTGATGGTGTAGGGGTCTGAGGTGGTGGTGGACCCCGCATACGTTGTGGAAAGGGTCACATGGGCACCATCCGTGAAGGCGGAAATGGTGTACCACGTGCCATTGGCGTTGTTCTTGATCTTCCTGCCAACCATCGCGCTGGTCCATGTGGTACCAGTGCCGACCACGTTAGCCGAGCCGTTTGTGAACAAGGCGGTTCCCGTGGTGTAATCGGACGCAACCGTATAGTTGACCGAAGCAGCAACACCGCTCGCATAATTCGAGCTAATGGCCCAGGTCTGGTCCGTGGCGCACGTGGGCGCGGCATTGTTGCCCGCGGTGATCGAATTGGTCTTACAGACCGCCAAATAGTAATTTTGACTCTCGGGATCCGTGGCCGTGGCCGTAAAGGTCACATTGGAACCCACGTTCGTGGGTGCCGAGGAGTAGGAGCCTCCATCGCTGGGTCCTGTGCCGATGGTCGGCGCGCGGTCGGTGTAGGTAGTGCCAGCCGATCCGAAAGCGGTCTCGTCGCTGTCTCCGTTTCTTGCCTTGGCGCAGAAGGAATATTGGGTATTGGAATTAAGCCCAGTGACCGTGGTCGTGCCCCAAGTGGCATCGATCTGCCAGACCGCCGCTCCAGCGGTGTTGAGCGAGCCATCCGTGTTGAAGCGGGCCAAGCCAAAATCGCTTCCACCACTGCACCAGCCCGCTGCTACAATCTTCCCATCGGACTGAAGGGCAACAGCGTTGGCAGCGGCAGAACTGGATCCCACGGTAGTAGTCGTCTTTCCTCCAGTGCCAAACGTTCCGTCCAGCGAGCCGGTGGTGGTGAAACGGGCCACGGCGAAGGTCAAATTGCCTCCGCTGGTGGAACTTCCCGTCTCAATGATCTTGCCATCAGACTGAAGAGTAACGGAAGTGGCATCATCGTTGTTGCTTCCGAAAGATGTGATTATATATCCGTTTGAGGGGTTGAACGTGGTATCCAGCGCGCCAGTGGTGGTATAGCGGGCCAATAGGAATTTGTCAAAGGTCCCATTGCTGTCGAAACCGCCTACCACGAATTTACCATCACTCTGTATGGCGAGGGATTTGGCCTGATCATTATAGGCTCCAAAGGCATTGGTCACATATCCGTATCCTCCGCCAAATGTTGCCGTGTCTAGCGCCCCAGCGGTGGTGTAGCGGGCCAAAACAAAGACTTTCTGGGTGCCTCCCCAATCCCCCGCCACCGCGATCTTGCCGTCGGACTGGATGGCCACGGACCAAGCTCGGGCGTTATTGGTGCCTCCGATGGGCGTGAGCACCATTCCTGTGGAATTGAATGTGGTGTCCAAAGTGCCGTTGGTGTTATAACGGGCCAAGGCTATATCGTTATAGCTAGAGCCAGGGAAGCCATCTCCCGCCACCACGATCTTCCCGTCGGACTGGATGGCGATGGCGTAGGCATCATCCGAACCGTATCCAAAATTCGTGGTGATAGTGCCTGGTAACGAGCCTCCTGAATTGAAACCCGTGGCGTCCAGCGAGCCATCGGAATTGTAACGAGCCACAGCGAAAATGGGGGTGCCTCCGATGGTGGCGGTCCCTGCTGCAACGATCTTCCCGTCGGACTGGATGGCGATGGCGTTGATTTGGTCGTAACTGGGCCCGATGGACGTGGTCACCTTGCCAGTAGTGTTGAAAGAGGTGTCGAACGATCCATCAGAATTGTAACGGGCTAGGGCAAAGTCGGAGTCTTTGTAACCCGCAACCACGATCTTCCCATCGGTTTGGATGGCGACAGCATTGCCGAAATCGTTCCCGCCTAAGTCTGAGACCAACTTGCCGCCCGTGCCGAATGCGGTTGAATACGAACCGTCGGCCTGTATATAGCCCAATCCCCCGCTACCGTCGCACGTGGAGCCGGATTCAAGATAAATGGCCATAGCGCTTTCCGCCCCGCCAGAGGCAGGGTTCACGGCAAGAGTGGTGGCAGTAGGAGTATTGACCGTGGGGGCAGAAGGCACATCGGCCGCGGTGTAGTAGGGGCCAACCGCCAAAGGTGAAGCGGTATTTTTGATATTATCTTCGTTCAAACTGCAAATATACTGCACAGGGATCATGGTGTTGGCGGTCGAGGTGAAATCCTTGTAGAGCGTGGTCACGGAACCGTCCAAACAGCTTGATGTGGTGCCATAGGCATAACCGTAGGTCACTGGCGCGCCAGTGCCAGGGGGGGTCCAAATGTAGCGGACGTTTGTGGTGGTCTGGTTCGAATGGCCGCCAGAAGTCGGCTGGTTGGCCCACGTGTATTTCTGAACACAGCTGCTGATGGTTCCCGCATTGCCCAGCTGGTCTTTGCCAGTCACTTTGAAGCCGTACTGAAAGTTGGGGGTTGAAAGACCTGTGAATGGCCACGTGGTGCTACTGAAGTAAGTGTGGGAATCATCAAATGGCGTGGAACAAGCTCCCGTGGTGTAGCTATTGTAAAAATAGGTATAAGGAGCTCCGGAAAGGCTATCGGTGAGCGTTCCTGCGTTAGCCGTGATCGCACTGACGGAAGTGGCCGTGGCCGTGGGTTGGACGGACCAAGTTGGCCCTGAGGTGTCATACCCGACATTGGTGTTGGTCACGGTGCTGGCCGCATTGCCCGCGTCGTCCGTGGCGTTGAAGGCGACCGTGTAGAAGGTGCCATCCACAAGGCTGTTCCAGGTTCCGCAGTTCGTGCTATTCAAGGCAAGGTTGGTATGCGCGCCGGAAGCGAGATTTGCCCCTGAAAGCGTGCAGGTATGGGGCGAGTTGGTATCCGTGGCGCCAGACGAGTAGGTGAAAACGATAGTCGAAGGCGAATACGCGGTTTCGCTGTAGGTGTAACTCACCTGCTGAACGTTGATGAAAGCGCTAGTAGCCGGGGCCGTGGAGGTGATGGTGGGAACGATGGTGTCGATGGTGTAGCTTGTGGAGCTGGTGATCGGACCCGTGGAGTTGCCTGCATCGTCCGTGACCGTGGCGGTTACGGTGTTGCCAGTGTCGTCTTGGCTATCCATTGCGCCTGAAAGCGAGACGGTCCATACATTCGAGGCGTTGGAGCCGGCACGGGCAGTATCGGTGGCTTTGAAACTTGCGGCATTGAAGGAAACGAAACCGATGTCGGAATTGTTGTCTGTGCAACCGCTGCCCGGGTTATCGTTGTGCCAAGTGGGCACAGGACTGTTCCCATATTTGAAAGCCCCCGAGGTTCCTGTGGCACCCGTGACCGTAATACAGGCCCCAGAGACCGTGGGCGTAACGTTGTCCACCGTGGCGTTGGTGGTGTCGGACGTGGTGGTGGTATTGCCCGCGTTGTCCGTGGCCGTCACGGAAACGTTGCGGTTCGTGGCATCGATGGCCCCAGCCACGATGGTGTAGCTGGCCCTCCAAATGTTGGCGGCGTTCGTGGCCACGACCGCGGTGCCGCCACCGAACTGGGAGAAGTTCACGGTCGCGGCGGAGATGGTATCGGTGTTGTTGTCTCCGCCTGAGGTATTATCCCACGCGACACCGACACTGTCGCCGATCCTGCAGGCCCCGCCTGTGCCCGTGCAGCCCGAGATGGAAATCTTGGCATCGGTCACTGTGGGCGGAATATTGTCGACCGACTTGCTCGTGGTGTCAGCGGCCGTGAAGGTAAGACCGGAAGCGGAACCCGTGGCCGTGACCGAGACATTACGGTTGGTGGTGTCGATGGACCCCGAGACGATCTGGTAATTAGCAGTCCACGTGTTCGAGGAGTTCGTGGCCGACACAGCGGAGCCGCCACCGAACTGGGTGAAGTCCGCGGTGACCGCGGAAATGGTGTTGGCGTTGCTATCCCCGCCCGAAGTGTTGTTCCACGTGGCCGAGACCGTGTCGCCGATCTTGCAAACGCCACCCGTGCCCGTGCAACCCGACACGTTGATGTAGGCATCACGCACGCGAGGTGTCGTGTAACCGCAACTGTTGGCCGCCTTGCAGGCAGAAAGGGCGCCTTGGTTGTTCAGTCCATCGTAAACCTGGGCCCTGAAACAATATTGTGCATTCGGAAGAAGGGAGCCAAAGGAATAATAAAAAGTATTATTATAAGCGTACCCTGTCGCCAGACTGGTCGCGCAAGTGCTATCGCTACCAGCGTACTCGTAAAAATAGGTGTAGAAAGGTCCGCCAACTCCTGCGGTGGAGTCTGCAAGGGCAGGATCGGAAGGGGTGTTTTCGGTTGTGACGATGGTAGTGTATTCGGTGGAGGCCGAACTGGCAAAGGTGGAGGTCGGGCCTGTGTTGTCCAAAATCACCGTGTCGTTCTTGGTCGCGCTGGTCCCGCCAGGGCCGACCACCCGCACATAAAGGGTTTTGGTGCCGGTGGCGTAGGTATTGCAGTAGGCCGTGGCGTTGGTGAGGTTGAAGACATTGGTGCTCCCCTGGTAGGTGTTGCCGGTGTTCCAATGGGAATTGTCGCAGGAATAATCCATGGTGGCGGGATCATTGCCCTGCACATTCAGATAGGTGGAATCGGTGGTTTGGTTGGTGTAACCCGAAGGCGTTTTGTACATTAGGATCGAGTTGAGAACCGGGATCGTGGTGGCCGCGGTGCTGGCGGAGCCGAAGGTGGTCGCTTCATCGGCCGTGTTTCGAGCCTTGGCGCAGAAGGAGTAGGCCTGGTTGGGGGTCAGGTTCGCGACCGTCTTGGTGCCCCAGGTGGCGATGGACTGATAGGCCGCAGTGGAGGAGGAGCTGGTGTAGTAAGTGCCGTTGAAGTTGTAGCCGACCGAGGCGAAAACAGGCAAATAGGAATTGTTGGTGGAAGTGCCGGCGGCCACGATCTTCCCAGTGCTTTGGATGCCGACCATTCGGAAATCCTCGTTGTTGCCTGAGTCATGCAAGGGGGTTCGCACAAAGCCAGTGGGACTGTTGAAGACGGAGGTGTCGAGAACGCCAGCCGAGGTGTAGCGGGCGATCGCGGGATAGGTGTAGTCGTAAGAATCGTTGTAGCTGGAACCCGCGGCCACAATCTTCCCGTCGCTTTGGAGAGCGAGGGAGTAGAGGTTGTCTTCGGAAACGCCGAGCTCGGTGGTGACCTTGCCGCCTGTGCCGAAACCAATGTTGTCCAAGGCGCCATCCGTGGAGTAGCGGGCCAGGGCGAACGCGTAAATGGCCCCATCGTTGGCGGTGCCACCCACTACGATCTTTTGGTCAGAAGGTTGGATGACGATCGCATTAGCGGAATCCCAGCGGGAAGCGATATCCGTGGCAATGTAACCGTTCGGCGAGGCGAAGTTAGCGGTGTCCAGAACGCCGGCAGGGGTCAAACGGGCAACCAGGAAATCGCTGGTGGCCGTGTAAGATCCAGCCACGACGATCTTGCCGTCGGATTGGACGGCGATGGCGTTGATTTGGGAAGCGAACGGGAACTGGTAGATGCCACTGGTTCCGAAGCCGGACGTGTCTAAGGAGCCGTTGGTGTTGTAGCGGGCGACAAAGCCTCGGTATTCAGTCCCTGTGTAGTACGTCCCGCCCACAACAATCTTCTGGTCAAAAGGCTGGATGGCGACCGCATTGGCCTGATCGCTATAGGAGGAGGAAATAGACGAAATCACCTTTCCAGTGGAATTGAAGGTGGTATCCATGGCGCCAGCGGTGGTGAGGCGAACCAACTCGGTATCGTAATAGCCGGTGGCGGTATTGGCATACCCTGCCATCACGATTTTGCCGTCACTCTGTTGCGCGACAGCCTGTGGCGCTTCATCATAAGAGCCGATCGGGACGACTTGGGCGCCATTGGTGCCAAAGGAGGAATCGGGATATCCGTTGGCCAGAAAACGAGTCACCGCGAATTGATTATGGTAGATATCGGATGAATAACCGACCGTGACAACCTTGTCATCAGACTGAATGAGCCCAGAGGTAACATAGTCGGTATAGCCCCGAACTGTGATGGAGGCTAGGCCATCGTAGTCGTAACCGTTGTTGAGTGTTCCATCGGTTTTCACGTAGCCTAAGCCGTTCGTGCCGTCGCATTGCCCCGAGGCGCCAGCGGCGTAGATCGCCACATCTTTCTCGGTCCCGCCCGAAACAGGCGTGACTTGGATGGTGGTTGCGGTGACCGTGCCGATGGTGGGCGTGCCAGGGGTATTGGCCGCAGTGTAGGCCGAAATGGAAAGGGGCGAGGTGATGTTGCGCACCAGATCGCCGTTCTTGGAACACACGTAGCGGGTGTACTGGGTGTTGGCCGAAAGGGAGGTGGAATCGGTGCAACTGGTGCCCCATGTAGAGGAATCGCATCCAGTCACGGCCGTAAGACAATTGCCGGGGGCGCTGAGGCGATAGCCGCTGGGCGTGTTGCCCGTGTCCGCAGACCACGAGTAGGTGATGCTGGTAGGCGTGTTTGCGGAATGGCCTCCGGATATGGGCTGTTTGGCCAATGTGTACTTCTGGGTGCAGTTGGTGTACGAGCCCGTGGAGCCATTGTTCAGCGCATCCTTAGCCCTCACGTCAAACGAATATTGGGTGTTGTCTTTGTTGGTAAGCCCGGTCCAACTGGCTGGAGTCGTGGTGAAACCCGTGGGAGTCCCTCCGCAAGTACCGCCTTCCAGCATGCGGAAATCATAGGGAGTGGAATGGAGGCCGCTGCCGGAATCCACGGCTAACGCGGAAGCCTGCATGGCGGTGGTGCTGGTGGCGGACGGCGTGAATAAGGTGATGACCGGGGCGGTGGTGTCCACATAATTGATCTGATTGGAGACGGCGTAGTTTTTGTTGCCAGCGTTATCTTTGGTGCGGAAACAGATGTACTTGGTCTGGTACGTTGTGTCGTTGTTGGCAGCCATGCTGGTACCCGAGGTGCCCGCATCGAGAGTGGTGTCTATTCCGGAATTGCAGGAGGTATTGTCGGACCGAATGACCCACTTGGTCTCCGCGATACCCGATCCTCCGGTGTCGGCCACGCTCACCGCGATGGTGTCGCTCGTGGTCCAAGTGGCCGATGCGTCGTCGGAAATGGAGATGGTGGGGTTGGTGGTGTCGATCACGATGGCATGGGCACCGGCAAAAGTGCCGACAGCAGGGAGGGTGTTGATCGAAGTGTTGCCAGCCACGTCCCAGATGGTTCCGCCATTCAGGGCAAGGCTGGAGGTTGCGGAGTAGTCGAGGTCGGCGGAGGTTTGGCCGCCAGCCACGGTATAACGGAAGGTGAGGGTGTTGGTGGTGGAGCCGCCGTAGTAGCTGGCCGATCCGCCCGAATTGAGGGCGAGGGTGGGTGTGCCACCACCGATGTTCACGGTCACGGGCTCGGAGTAGCCCACGGTGATGTCGATGACCTCGCCCGACTTGAAGGAGCCGTTCGCATGGGCCGTGGTGACACCGCCCGAAACAATCGGTTGGAAGGTGTCGGATATATAAGCATTGCTGGACGCATCCGCGTTCCCAGCCAAATCCTTGACCGTGGCGGCCGGGTTGATCGTGTCCCCATGAACCACCGTGGAGCTGGAGCCAAGGGTAACAGTGAGAATGGTATTGCCGCCAGACCACACAGGCGCGGTAGAAATGCCATCGAACGTATGGCCGCCGCTCAAGCCAAGATCAGTATTCAAGTGGGCGGCCGTGTCCACGCGAATGGTGGAGGTATCCATGACCTCGCTGAAGGTGATGGCGATTTTGTCACCGGCATCAATGGCTGTGCTTCCGTTCTGATCCGTGACTACAACCGAGGTGGTTGAGGGGGCGACTGTATCGTAAATCGTGGTGTCACTATCACTGCCTGCAGCGTTATAAGAGCCATCACCTCCCGCATAACGAGCCTTGATGGTTTTGCTTCCTTGAGCGGTCGAACAGCCAGTTGCACCATTCGTGATATTGAAAACAGACGTGGGGCTTGGATAGGTGGAATAGAGCCAAGATATACTCCAGTTGGTGCCAGCATCGCATGACAATTGATAACTATAGGGGGGATTCCCCGTGTAACCGAGGGTGATAGCAGGAGTGGCGGTATTGGTATGACCAGCGGTGCCCGTGTAGCCGATTGAAATGCCATTAATGATCGGTTTGGTCCAGCAGGTCGTTCCAACGTTTGCGGGGCCAACAACTTGGTCGTTGTCATTGTTCCGAGCCACGCCACAGAGGAAATACTGAGTACTTCCGCTGAGTCCACTCAAGGTCTGGGAAGGCCATGAGGTCTGCCAATCGGCAGATCCACCAATGGTGCCCGAAGCCTTTTGCACATAACCGAGCCCGCCACTCAAAGAGGTGCAGGCGCCAGAGGTAGTGGCGACATAGACAGCCATATCCTTTTCGGTGGCGCCTACAGAAGGTGTGATATACAGGGTGGTTCCAGTGGCGCTTGCGCAGGAGGTTGTTCCTGGAGTGCTGGCTGCGGTATAGAACGGTCCAACAGTAAGAGGAGAAGTGACATTTTTAAAATTGTCCTCATTGATACTGCAGATGTAGCGTAGGGGGATTTGAGTATTCGCGGTGGAGGTGAAATCCGAATACAAAGAAGTCGTGGGCGAAGTGGGTGACCCTGCTGTACCACCCGTGCAATTCGAACTGGTACCGTAGGCATAACCATAGGCCACTGGCGCACCTGAACCTGGCGCGGCCCACGTGTAGCGGACGTTCGTGGTGGTCTGGTTGCCGTGGCCAGCGGTAGTAGGCTGGTTGGCCCATGTGTATTTGGTGTAACAGCTTCCAGCTCCCATATTGCCCAATCCGTCTGCCCCATAAGGCCTAAAGGAGCGAAGGGCATTGGCGGGGATTCCAGTGAATACGGAGGTATTGGAAGCCCTCCAGCCAAATTCCGCCACCTCGTGGGTGCAGGTTCCGTCATCGAACATCAGAATATCGTAGGTCCAGCCCGCGCCTCCGTTGCCGATTCCGGAATCGCTAAGCGCTCCAGAAACGACGGTGATCTGCGAAGTGGAATCAGCGGTCACGGTGGGGACACCGACCGAGGGGCCGGTCTGATCCAAGATCACCGAACCGCTAGCGGTCGTGGAATATTCGCCATTGTTACTGTTATACAAACGGGCCGTCACGGTCTTGGTTCCATCGCCTGCAACGCAACCGGCACCAGAGGTGATATTGAAGTCACCAGTGACATCGTTGAAGGTGTTGTCCGATTGATACGTGATGAGCGAGCTCCACGTGGTGCCTCCATCGCACGAGAACTGGGCATGGGTGGGAGTGGCTCCTGAGATAGATAAGGTAAGAATAGGGGTAGCGCTGGCGGTGTATCCACTGGTATTCGTGATGCTGAGCGAGCCGAGGCTCATCGTGTTGAATTGCTGACCATTGTAGACCATGAATCCGCCGGAATTGGAGCCAGCGTTGCCTGGATTGCCAGTTGCGCCTACGACCAAATCGTTACGGCCGTCGAGGTTCAGATCTCCCAAGGCGAAGGCAGCGCCTAGGGTACCTCCAGTGACGGAGGTAAATTGGCCCCAATCGGCAGAACTGGCATTAGAGGGGTAGGCTGCCCCATCGTTGAAAAAGACCCAAAATTGGCCATCGGAGGAATTATAGGAGGGGGCACCAACTATGAGGTCGGTCCTGCCATCATTGTTGAAGTCGCCAACGGCCATCTTCTGGCCGAACTGATCGGGAATGGCGATCGTGTAAGCTTCGGAAGGCGTTGTGGTTCCCGCGTAAACGGGAGAAATGGTGAGGCTGGTTGTACTCCCCACGGCGGTGATCGGGTACCAAACACCATTATTGTTATTTTTGATACTCATCCCCACCATGCTGGAGGTCCAGTTGGTGCCACCGGAGCCTGCCACCGTGCCAGAACTTTGAGTGAATAAGGCGGTTCCCGTGGTGTAGAACGTACCGGCGGAGCCAGTGATGATCGCGTCGGCGTTCGAGGCGTTGTAGGTGGAAGACCAGGAGGATCTGCCATTGAAAATGTAGGTACGACCACTGTTGCCATTATAGTTGGGGGCGCCCACGGCCAAGTCGATTTTGCCATCGTCGTTAAAATCACCCGAGGTAATGGACTTGCCAAAAGAGCTTCCGGTTTCTCCGGTGATAGTCACGCTTGGTGCAAAGGCAGTGCCTGTGGGGTTGAAATAAAGACGAACCTGGCCTTGGTTGCTTGAGTAAATGGGGTCGCCCACAGCCAAATCCATCTTGCCATCGCCATTGAAATCGCCTGTGGCAATAGAGGAGTTTGTTGCTGAGGCGGGGTAGGAATCAGTAGGGGTATAAGGAGTGCCTTTATTGTAGCTTATGAAAGCATATTGATTGGAGGGGCATGTATAAAGAGCATCTTTTCTTCCATCCCCATTCATGTCGGCAATGGCGACAGTCTCACCACAGCGTTGGCCAGTGGTCCACTGAAAAGTGGCATCCGCGTTGGAATAGGTATAGGTGGGGGACCAAGCCCTGTGTCCAAAGAAAATATAGTTCCCGCCTGATCCGGGGGAGCCGATCAAAAGGTCGTCGATGGTGTCGGGGGTGATGCTCAACTCTCCGGCGGCCAAGGAGTTGCCAAATTCCGCGCTGGTGTTGCCGGTGATTGTCACGTCCGCATTGGCATAGGTTTGGTCGTCTTTGGAAAGATCCTTGAGGTAGATATAGACACGCCCTTGGTTGGAGTTGTAGCCTGGCGCGCCCACGGCCAAGTCCTTTTTGCCATTGCCGTCAAAATCCCCCACCGCGAAGGAAGTGCCAAGTTTCAGGCCTGTGGTCCCGTTGACCTGGCTGGTTCTGAAATCATAAAGTTTAAGATAACCGCTACCCGAATACGAACTATTGGCCGCTCCCGAGGCGATGAGGTCGTTCCACCCGTCGTTGTTGACATCGGCTATGAACAGGGTCGACCCAAAGTAGTCGCCCGCGGACGAACCGCCACTGCTGTAATCGTAATAGCTGCTAGCGATGTTGCCTTCACCGTAATAGACGAAAATCGTGCCAGCGGTGCCACCGCTGACGGTCGGTACACCGATGGCGAGATCGGCTCGACCGTCGTGGTTGAGGTCGCCCACCGCAAGCCCAGTGCCATAAGTACCAGCGGAAACGGAAAGTTTTACATCGGCATTGTTTGCGGCGCAGGCCGTGGGACACGCAGCAGTGCCCCATCCGGAATAGGTGGCGTCCTGGTTGAAAATATAAACCTGGCCCGAGTTCGCGCCGGCATTGTAGCCAGGGGCGCTCACCACGATATCCGCCTTGCCGTCACGCGTGTTGCTAATATCGCCTACAGCCACCGCGGCGCCAAATTTGTCGCCAGCACTGGTGCCGGTGATCACATAATTGGCTGTACTTTGAGAACTCGATGAGGTGCCAGGATCCAAATAGATATAGACGGCCCCCGTGTTGCTTGTGTTGGTCGGTGCCCCGACGATGATATCGTTGGCCCCACTGCTATCCACGTCACCGACGGCAAGGGAATAACCCTGATAGGAATTGGCCTGATAAACATAATCGTCATAATTAGCATAAGTACCGTCGTTGTAGCTGATGAAAGCATATCCGTCTGAATAACCTGGGCATGAGTAAATGATGTCATCCCGGTATCGGTATGAGCCGCTGGTGGCAAGATTTCTCATGGGCGCCGCCGCGACCCGTTCGCCACATCGGTAGGAGCTCCATGTAACGGACTGGTTGCAGTTGAGTCCGCCTGCAGCGCAAGCGGTGGTTACTGTGATAGCGCTTGGCCAATTGGCCCGGCCATTGATCACATAGGCGCGATAGGAGCTATTGCCCGGGGAGCCGACCAACAGGTCATCGATATTGTCGTCCACGGGATCGAATTGGGTCGATTGGCTCAAATTCCCCTTGGCCAAGGAATAGCCGAATTCGGAGTTGGTTGCGGGTCCGGTAATGATCACATCCGCGGAGGTATTCGTGGTCGGCAGGGTCCCCCGATTCAAGAACAAATATACACGCCCCGTGTTGGAGTTGTAGCCAGGCGCGCCCACCGCCATATCCTTGATGCCGTCGCCATTGAAATCGCCCACCGCGTAACTGGCGCCGAATTTCTCGCTGGTCTGCGTGCCAGTCATCTTGAATTGGTATCCGACATTGGTTAGGGAAGCATATAAATAGGGTGGATATGGGTAAGGCGTCTTCCAGCTGTACTGTCGCTGGCCGTTGTAAATATAGGCGCGACCCAAGGCGGCACTGTAATTCTTGGCGGTCACGACCACATCGTTCACCCCATCCGAATTGAAGTCGCCGATGGCAAAGGATTGGCCAAACTGATCGCTGGAGGCCCCCCCGGTTAAGATCACATCCGCATTCGAAGCGTTCGAGGGAAAGGTGCCCTTGTTGTAGAAAGCATAAGCCCGGCCCGTGCTGCCGCTATAGCCATAGGATCCGATCAAAAGGTCGGCGCGCCCGTCCGCATTCAAGTCGCCAATTCCGCCAGCTACAATAGATCCGAAATTGGTGTTGGTCGTCTCGCCGTCGATGATCACATCGGCATTGGCGGCCAAACAGCCTGTGGTGCAGGCCGTGGTTCCAAAAAGGGACGTGTCGTCCCAGAAAATGTAGACACGGCCCGTATTGGTGCTTTTCGCGCCAGCGCCGACCACAAGGTCTGGTTTTCCATCATTGTTAAGGTCGCCCACGGCAATATTGGGTCCATTTTGGCCAAAATAGTCGCCCGTTGCCTCTCCTGTAATTATATAGTCGGCGTTGGCGGCAGTGCAGGCGGCGGGGGTGCCTGAACACGTCGCGCTACCGAAATTGACCGTGCCATCGGCGGTGAAGACAAAAACGCGCCCGGTGTTGGAACTGTAGTTGCCACCAACGATCACGTCCACTCTGCCGTCCGCGTTCACATCGCCCGCGTTGACCGAATTGCCAAAGGCGGAGTTGGTGGCGTCACCTGTAATGGTCACCGTGGCGTTGGCGGGCGCGGCGCAAGCGGTGGTGCAGCCATTGCCCGAGGTTGCCCCGAAGCCTGTGTAGCTACTGTAGTAATCGTTGTAAAAAATGTAGGCGCGACCATTGCCTCCGTTGGCGCCCACCAGAATATCCTGCCGCCCATCCGCGTTCACATCGCCCACGGCGACAGAGGTGCCAAAATAGTTATAGGTGCCGCTTTCCGAAGAAGTGATGATGATATTGGCGTTGGTTGCGGGGACACAACCCGTGGAGCAGGCGGGGCTGCCTACGGTGCCATCGCCATTATTGAAGAACGCCCAGGCCTTGTTGTTGGAATAAGAGCCTACCAAAAGGTCGGTTCGGCCATCTGAATTCAAATCGCCAGCGGCCAACATAGGATACATGCCCGCAAGGTGAATTTGGACATCCGCGCTAGAGGCCGCTGAGGGCCAAGCGGAACCTTTGTTGAAGAAGATGTAGACATAGTTATTGGAAGGGATGGCGAAATCCATCCTGCCATCCGCGTTGAAGTCGCCAACCACTGCGTTATAACCGCCGAAAGAGGCTCCGGCCTCCCCACCGTCGATGGTGTTGTTTAGGCTGGACGTCACCCCTCCTGAGCCATAAAAAATATAGGATCGACCTTGATTCGTCGAGGTGACAAGCCATGCACCGACCGCCAGATCCGCCTTTCCATCGGCATTCAGGTCGCCAACCGCTAAGCTTCCACCAAAGGCTTGGTTGGTGATTTCCCCAGTCAGGATCACGTCCGCGGTGGTCGCGGTGGTGGGAAGGGATCCATCGTTATAAAAAATATAAACACGGCCCTGGTAAGTGTTGTAGCGTTGCGCCGCGGCGATAAGGTCTGCCCTTCCATCCGAATTAATATCCTGGATGGTCAAATTGGTCTCAGCAAAATAACTGCTTGCCTCACCAGTAATGGTGACATCGGCATTCGAGGTCAAACAGCCGGTAATGGTGTAGGCGCCGGAATACGTGCCTGGAGTGGTATTAATGGTAATGCTGGTCGCGCTTGCGGCAGTGATTCTGAACCAAGTGCCATTGGCATTGTTTTTTATAAATCGTCCGACCATCGTGGAATCCCATGTGGTGCCTGACCCTGTGACCGTGGTAGTTCCGACAAAGGAGGCGGTTCCAGTGGTGTAATCAGTGCAGGTGGAAGTGCCCCACAGTGTGGCATCTTGATAGAATACATAGACGGCGCCGGCAGACGAGCCGACGGCGGGGGCTCCAATCGCCAGATCGGCTTTGCCATCCGAATTGATATCGCCGATCGCCAAAGAATCTCCAAACCAATACGATGAGGTCACTGAAGGGGCGATCACATACGCTTCATTGGCCGCGGCAGTGCACGTGGTGGTGCAGGTTGGATAGGAACTGGATCCATTGATGAAGAGATAGACCTTCCCAATATAGGAAGCATAAGAAAAGGCACTCACTGCTAAGTCGGCCTTCCCATCCGAATTCAGGTCGCCGATGGCAAGGGTGTTGCCAAAATTCGAGCTGGATGCTTCCCCCGTTATAATGACATCCGCGGAGGAGGCGTTATAAGTGGCGGACCAGCTGGCTTTACCATTGAAAATATAGGCTCGCCCCGTGCTGGAGGAATAGGAGTATCCGCCAACCGCGAGATCGGCCTTGCCATCGGCATTCAGGTCGCCAACCGCAAGGCTTTGGTTCCCGGAAGAAATTCTGGAGGAGGCATCGCCCGTGATGATCACATCCGCGGAAGACGATGCGGTGGGGTAGGGCAGGCCATCGTTCCAAAAAATAAAGACTCCACCGGCATAACTGGAATAGGGAACAGAGCCAACAATCAAATCGGTCCTGCCATCCGCATTCAAGTCGCCCGCAGCCAAGGTGCCACCAAAGCTGATGGCCGATGAACCGGTGATGGTCGCATCCGCGGATGACGCAAGCTCGGGATACCGTGTTCCATCGTTGTAAAAAAGATAGACGCGACCATAGGAACTTGAATAGGCGCTGGCGCCCACAGCGAGATCTGTTTTGCCATCCGAATTGAAATCGCCTGTGACCATGGTGGTACCGAAGTAATTGCCGGCTGCCTCGCCAACAATTGTATCGCTAACACTTCCCGTGCCTTCGCCCAAATAGAGATATGCCTTGCCCCCAAAAGAGTTGTATCCATCGGCACCCACCATAAGGTCCGAGGCGCCATCGTTATTCACATCGCCAATGTCCAAGGTGAATCCGAACTTGTCGCCAGAGGTTTCTCCAGTGAGAATCACATCCGCATTGCCTGCGGCAGTCGCATAGTTTCCGGTGTTGGTAAAAATATAAACCCTGCCCTGCGTGGACGAACCAGCTACTGTGGCGCCGACCGCCAAATCGGTTTTGCCATCCGCGTTCAGGTCGCCCGTGGCGAGAGAAAAACCGAAGTTTTGGCTTGTGCCTTCACCCGTGATGATCACGTCCGCGGAGGAGGCGTTATAAGTGGCAGACCAGCTGGCTTTTCCATTGAAAATATAGGCTCGGCCCTGATTGCTGTTATAGCCGATGGCGCCCACGATAAGATCCGTCTTGCCATCGGCGTTCAAGTCGCCAGTGGCGATTCCGTTCTCGCCGAAAATATTGGCCCCCCCTGCATAGCCTCCAAAAAAGTTGCTGGTGGTCTCGCCAGAGATCACGGATAGGGCGTTAGTGGAGGCGGCGCAGGTGGAACCACAGGAAAGGAATGTGCCGCTGCCAGCATTTTTGTAAATGTAGGCCTTGCCGGTGTTGGTTGCGCCCGCTCCATAAGCGCCCACCACAAGATCAACCTTGCCGTCGTTGTCCAGGTCGCCCGCGGCCAAACTAGAGCCGAAAAAATTGCTGGCGGCCTCCCCGGTGATCACGTTGGTGGCATTGGTGTAAGCGGCGCAACTGGTACCACAGGCAAGGAAACCTGTTCCCGCGCTTTTGTAGTAATAAACGCGGCCCACATCGGTGGTGCTCGCGGAGCATCCGTTGACGGTGTTCACACAGTCGTATTGCTCGGCGCTCACTGCCAAGTCGGTTTTGCCATCGTTATCAAAATCCCCCGCGGAAAGGGCGAACCCAAAATTGCTGTTAGTGGTCTCGCCGGTGATGACCACGTTCGCATTGTTGTTGGTGTTGTAATTGTATTCAGAGCAACCCGTGGAACAGGCGGGGCTGCCAATGGTTCCATCACCGTTGTTGAAATAAATGAACACGATTCCCGTGAAGGTGTTGCTGTGGCGCGGGGCGCCAACGGCCAAGTCCATCCTTCCGTCAGCATTGAAGTCGCCGACCGCCATGACGGAACCGAATCCGCTGCTATCGGTGGGCCCCGCAATAATGACATCAGCCGCTGCGATGGCGCTTGGATACGAACCCTTGCTGAAAAAAATAGAAACTTTGCCGTTGGCCCCGGATGAGCCAATGATCAAGTCGTTCTTGCCATCTGCGTTCATATCCCCGATGGCGATCGTAGTGCTAAAATGTTGGGAGGATGCCAAGGTCCAGTCTGCGGTCGAAAGCCCCGGCGCATTGAATTGCATGGTGGGGTCAAGCACCGCAGGGTAGGCATCCGGGGCCAGGGTGAACGAAACGGAAAGCTGGTTGTGGCCATCGCCCGTGACCTCGATTTTGAGGGTGGAAATGACATTGTTGTTCCGATCCAGCGCGATCATCGGAGGGATCAAAAAATCCGGCTTGGGTCCGCCGTTATTGAACAGATCGTCCATCTGGTCTTTCGCCAAAGTTCGGGACGCGCGGGCCAGCAGGCTTGGGTCGGCACCTTCCGCGCCTTGCTGTCCGCTCAAATCGGGAGGCATAAAATAATAACCTTCGATGGTGCCGTCTTCTTTCTGGTGCAAGACGGCGTTGTCGATGGTGTAAAGCTCCTGCTCGCTGCCGGTGCCGTAATTGTAAACCGTGTAGTTTTTGATTGTGCTCGGAAGCGCCGAAGTTGGATCGTTCGAGGCCCGGTATAGATCCACTTTTCGGTTGCTCAGGTTGGAATAGCTCACGGTTTCCTCGGTGGCAGCCCGGGCATCGGAAGCCACCATGGGCTCGGCCGCCGAATTCATTTCGTATTCGGCCTCGCTCGCGGCCAACTGCTGTTGGTCGTTTCCGAACAGGCGGGTCAGTGCACGATCGAGTGCGCCTGTGGGCGCGACGGATTGGTCATGTCGCAAAACCAACGTTCGGTATACATCGGTTGCCGGCGCTTGGGCTGGGCTGGCACCAGTTTCCGGAGAAGTGGCTGGCAAAACGGCTCCGCCGGCGGGAATGAGGGGAGCCTGAGGAGCGGATTGGACCGTCGCGGTAGATTTGGAATTGGCTAACTCGGCTTCGAGTGCCCTTTGGGCATTCTTCTGGGTTTCCGTGGCGTCCATCAGCTTGTTCGGGTCGTTTGGATCCTTGTACTGGATGGTCGGCGTAGGCATATCGGCCACCGACACGGATTTGACCTCGGGCAAATGCAACCCGTTGCTTAGTGTTTCGGAAACCGTCTTCCCGGTTTTTGAATCGCGGGTTTCCAAGGTCGGACCGTGAACGATTTTCGCGGCGGGAAGCGCCCACTTTTTCACGGCGCGCTGTTGCAAAAAATTAATGGTGACGGAACGGTCGGCATCGTTCTTGAACTCCAGTTTCACATCGCCCTTGTTGATGGTGTGGTCGTTGGTGGCGTGGATGTCTTGGTCCTTTCCGCCCATCACATTCCCGAGGGAATCGTCGGCCGTGGGGACCACACAGAACTTGGCGCCGGACTTGGCGACCTTGTTGAGTTTTTCGCGCTCATTCACAAAAAAATCCTTGATCGCCTTTTTCTGGATGTCGGAAACCGCTTTCTTCTTGCCCATTGCCTTGAGCGACTGGATCCGATCCTTGACCAGATTTAGCTCTGGGGAAACAAGGGTGTTCTGGGAATTCGCGAGTTCCGCGTCGATCGTCGCCGAAAGGGTGGAGGGATCGATGGGTTTACTAAGCGAAGCGCGATCCTCGGGGCTCAGTGCTTGGTACGTGGCAATATCGGGGCAATCGGTGCCAATACGGATGGAACCGACTCGCCTGGCCACCAAAAATGGTGAGCCGGACTCCCCCACTCCTTGGTTGAAAGGCGAGCAGGTGCTGCCCGTGGTGAGAGCATCGCAAACGAAAGCGAACCATGGGTTGGAGCCTTTGTCCTCGGGAACAACGGTGTAGGTTAGGTTGACTGTTTCTCCGCTCTTGGCGGGAGTTTGACTAACAGCCCAAGCGCCTTTGTCGCACACGGGCGGAAGTCCGTCGACCGCGGTGACGGCCTTGGATTTGCACACCGCGAGATACCAGTCGTCGCCGTTGTAGTCGGTGGCCGTGGCCGTGAAAGTGATGACGTCGCCGACCGACGCGGGGTTGTTAATGCCCACGCCGCCATCGGAGGGAGGAACCGCGTTACCCGAAAGATCCTCGAACACTGGAGCCACGTTGCCGACGGGGATGGAGGTCTGTCCGGCAAACACCAAAGACACGGCAACAACGCTGACTATTCCCAACGAAACGATGAGGAGTTTTGAGCGAAGTTTTTGCATTGACTCTTTCGAGTGGGGTTTGATTTGAGAATCTTGATTTTCAGGGATTTTCCGAATTCTTTTATCACTCCTAATATTTTAACATTTTTCGCTCGAAAAACCAATGCCAAACCTTGCCAATGTTTCTACTTTATGTTGCGTCGTTTCTCATTTGTGATGAGGTGATAAAAAACAATGAAAATTTGAAGAAAAAAGGATATTTCATAATCAAATAAAAATCTTTCAAGTTTTAAACTTTGGCAAAAGGCTGGTTTAAACGCAAAAAAAATGAAAAAACGAGGCAAAGGTGCCAAAGTCCCCCAATCCCCTCCCTTTTCAAAGGGGTGCTTTTGACTTTCATGGAAATCGAAAGGGGGAAAAAACAAACACAAACAATCTCCTCATGACAGGAGAAGATCGCTCACGACTGGAACTCAAACCCCCAATCCCCCTTTATCAAGGGGGTATCTGATTTTCATGAAGGTTTAATAGTTCAGTGGGGGTCCCTCTTGATAAAGAGGGAAAAAGGGAGATTATCTTCGGTCATAAAAATGTTGTCATAACTAAAAACCCCCCGGTTTTATCCGAGGGGTTTTTCAACTTCTAACTTCAATCGCGTTTAGCGATGATGGTGAGCATGGTGGTGGGTCTCTTTCTTACGCATGGTGTAGAAGATCCTGCCAACAATGCCGACGATCACCAAGAGCAGGCCGATCACAATGAGGATCAGCGAGTTGATGAAGGGGGCGCGCACCGTAACCGTCGTAAGCAAATCAACCTTTCCACCCGTATAGAATTCGGGGGCGGAGGTAGTGGGTTCTTCTAGGGCGGCGTGCTTGGTGCCCTCTTCGGCGACCATCACTTCCGTCTTGACGATGTTGTTGATACCCAAAGGTTCGATGGCCACATAAAGCCTGTTTTCATAAATGGCTTTGGTGCCTTTTAACGCAGAGGCTTTGACCCAATAGTTGCCTGCCGCAAGATGCGGAACAGGAACATCCATGGCGACCTCGTTTAAAGTATGCGGGAGCACAGGAGCCTTGAGCTTGTCGGCAGTGCCTTCGGCGACCATGGTTCGGTTGTTGCTGTCCATCACCACGACCTTCACAGGGACGGAGGTGATATCAGTGTTGCCATCGTTTTTAACACGAACGTTCAGACGAAGGGGTTGGTCCTCACGAACCGGGTCGGCCGTGATGGACTGGACCCAATAGTCGGTGACGTCGTGGTTGATGACATCGAGCTTGACCGAGATGTTGGCGCCAAGAAGCACCGCGATGGCTTTCTCAGTCGCGTTCCTGGGGTTAAGGCTGAGGGAAATGGTTCCCGAGTACTTGCCAAGCGTGGCATTTGAAGGGACATTGAGATCCACATACATGGGGATCTGGGTCTGCCCTTGGGCCATAACGAGGTTTCCGCTATCGCGGACCTTGACCCATTGCGCAACTTCCGGGTCGCCCGTGACCTTGGAGCTGACCAGCATATCGTTTGGGAGCTGGTTGGAGCTCAGGTTGATGATGTACACGAAACTGGAGCCAGGCTTCAGGTTTTCGTTCTCGATCCAAGGCGGGGATACACCGAAGGCGGCAGCCAAGGTATGGGTGGGAAGGAAGAAAGCGACCCCCGCAAGGACGGCGACCAATGAACCGACTGTTTTGTTCATCTTCATTTTCATTGGATTAGTTAATTAATATTTTAGGGCTGGTCGACCGCCTAGGCGGTCGACCAGCTTGCGAGTGGTCGATTACTAGTTCGTACCCGTGCAGGTATTGGCAATGGAGGTGAAAGTGTTCACACCTGTGTAGGATCCAGTGGGTGTGTTCGCGGGAATAAAGATTTTCCAGTAACGGACGACATCGGAGCCGACGCCAGAGGTATGGTCGGTTCGGACGGGATTGCTGGTGTTGGAACAGCCTTGGGACTCAGTGCCAGTAGAAGTGACTGTGCCTGTGATCAAGGCGTAATCGCCTGTTCCCCATGTCCAGGAGGATTGGTTGGTCCAGTGTTGCTGGGCCGCGACGATAGTATTTCCACCCGAGGTCATATCGGTGCCGTTGATACCCACATCGATCACGATATTACCCGCATTCTGCGTGGTCGTGGGTTGAGCGGTGGATGCGTTTCCAGGAGTGACCGCGCTATAGCCAATGGAGGACTCGCTGATAGCCACGGCGGAAAGGGTATCGACTGTGAAGGCATTGGAATCCGCTCCAACGCGGTTGCCGTTTTGGTCCGCAACGCGAGCCTTGGCCTTCCACACGGTACCGCCACCAGTGGGGTTGATGTTATACCAAGTGGTAATTGCATCGCAGGAAAGGGTCAAGGTTGCGATGGTACCGCTCTGGCTACCCAAAGTGCAGGTGGGGCGGCGATAGCAGTTCTTCTCATTGGTCACTGAGCCTGGACAGTCGCCAGTGGTGACATTGAGGGAGGCGCCAGAATCATAAATCAAGCCATCCACCGAGGTGATGTCGTTGTTGCCATTGTTGTCATGGACTGTGACTGAGAAGGAGGTGTTAACAGAGCTGCCAGCCGAGGGGCTGATGTCGCTTATAGTGTAGCTATCCACAGCCGGATTCACATCCGTGACTGCGTAAGTTTTGGTGTTGGAGGATCCAACATCCGCGAAATGATGGCTATCCCTGAGATAGATTTTCGTTGTGATTGCGGCATTGTGTGCGGTTGGAATCGGAACCAAGGTGTTGGTGTTGTTCTGGGCATTGGTGCTTGTGGTGATTCCAGTACCGGAGCCGATAAGGGTGCCGTTTGTGCAGAAGATGCCGCCAGCTCCGGTGGGATCAAAAGCAGTAGTAGCGGCATTGCAAATGTAATAGTCGATGGTGTCCTGCGTGGTGTCGGTATCCGGATCGGTGACTCCGATCTGGAAGAACACTTGGCCACCGGTTCCGTTACCGGGGTCAACGCTGGCATTGGAGCCGTAGCTTGGGCCGGCGGTGACTGTGCCGATCACAGGCCTATGATTGATGTTGAAGGGTGAATTGGTGTTGCTGTCTGAGGAACATTTGCCACCACCCGAGACGGTATTCTTGTCGCAAGCGTACGCATGCCATGTTTCGGTTTGGTTGGAATCGCCTGTGGTGCTGGCCGTGGCGGAGGCTTCGGTGTTATGAGTAGTTTCCGTACTGAGAGCCCAAGTATAGGTGTCGCCAGGGGTATTGCTACAGGTGAGACGGCCCGCATCGGAGCAACATTGAGGAGCCGCATTGCTCATCGGCTTCACAAAGGCGGTCTTGCAAACGATCAAATAATAAGTGTCGTTCGCGGCATCGTCGGCAGTGCCCTTAAAGGTCACAACCGTTCCTTCATTGGTGGGGTTGGTTCCATCCGAAAGGACAGCACCAGCACCCGTGAAGTCGGAAACAGTTCCCAAAGTAGGAACGTGGTCGCTGACCACAAACGGGGAATCAGTATTGAGCATGGAGCTGCAAGAAGTAGCAGCGGCATTGTCGTCGCACGCAAATGCGTACCAGTTCTGGGATCCGTCGCCGTAAGCGGCCAAGTAGGTCACGCTTGGGGTTGAGTTGCCCGAACCGTTTGAGGATGCAAGGGTGCTTATAGCCCAAGCTCCACCTGGGCAGGTGGGGGCAGCAGATCCAGAACCTTCTGTGATGGCGTTGGTCTTGCAAACGGCGAGGTATACGCCATCTTTGTTGTCGTCATGGACCGCGGCCGAGAAGGTGACGTTCTGGCCAGCCATGGTTGGAGTGCCAGCTGCGGAACCGTTATCAGTAACCGAGGTAAAAGTAGGAACATTATTGCCGACATCGGTGGAAGTGCTGATGATCTTGGCCACCGTGATGCCAGTATTGGCATTGCCATCGGCATAGATGCTGCCATCAACAGCCCATTGTAAGGGCTGAGCAACGGAAGAGGTGCTTCCGCCAATGATGTGCAGGTCGCTAATAGTCACGGTCTGGCCGGTTGTGAAATCGGAGGTGACATCCAAAATCAAAATTTTGTTGCTGCCGGCATAGGAAACCGTGGTGCTCACCTTGCCCGAAGCCGTGCCGCCAATGGTGGCGGTGGTGTCGGTGGGATCCCAAGTCGCATTGGTGGTCGACTTGATTTTGATCCGGATATCCGTGGTGGCTTTGATTTCAGCACCGGAGTCCGCCACCGTGATGGTGTTGGTAAAGGCCTTGGTCTCGCCAGTGTTCACGCTGAAAACTGAACCGGTCATGGTTCCAGCAGGAGCCGCTGCTAGAACGGTGGGTACAAGGTACCCAAAAATACCGACCACAAGAGTCAGTACGGCAAACTTTGAAAAGAATTTCTTATTCATTGTTTATTTTTATTAAATAAATATTAGAGATATAAAAAGTGACGTAATAACGTACTTAGTTAAACAAACTTTACCACTGTGAAAATCGGAAAACAAATGGAAAAGTCGGAAAAATAGGCGTTAATGTTAAATTATAACATAATTTTTATCGGGAAGAAAGCCTAAATGATCAAAAACCGGCCAAATTGATGAAATTTTGACAAAAAAAGGACGTTGGTTTGACCCCCTTCTATATATAGGTATGGGGAAAGGCGCAAAAATCCCCCAATCCCCCTTGGCATGGAAGCAGGGCTGAAAGTGCAGACTCAAACTATGCCGACATCAGCGGACTCCTCCTAGCCTCCCCTAACCCAGGGGAGGAATGTTAGTTTTTGTTTTTTCTTTTTTGGGTTGGGTGGGACGCCTTTGCGGACCAGGGTGTTCTCCCCTTGGGCTAAGGGGGGTGAGAGGGAATCCGCAAGGGATTGCACAATCGTTACGTCACAAAAAAATCCGCCCTTCGTAGCTTAAGCGAAAAAGGGCGGATTCGAATTCAAAAAACAATTCTCCCTACTGGACAGGCACAACATTCTCGGCTGGAGCAACAGTCTGAGCTGGCTCAACCGTTTGGGCTGGTACGACGGTATCAGTTGGGGCGGCCGGAGTAGCGGGCTGGACCTCTGGCAAGGCAGGCTGAGTCTCTGTCGGAACAACTGGCTCGGTCACTTCCGGCTCAACCAAATGGGAAGGTGGGTTGAAACTTAGATCCAAAGGTTTGCATCCATCTTCGGTTTGATTGAAGGACACGGTTCCTTTATAAAGATCCGCCTTCTGGTTCTTGGGAATGAGCACTTTCCAATACAGGGTCACGTCTTGGCTTTCAGTGAGATCCTCGTCATGGATCTTCAGGTTCAGATCCGCGCAACCTTCCTGTGCGGTTCCGCCAACCGTGGCAAAGGTGGAAAGTGGAATCCCCTCTTTGGCGTAATCGAAATCGGGGACCAGGCTCCAACGCTGGTAATCCGCGGGAATGGTTCCAGAATTGCCGACCAGATCGGTCCCGCTGATAAGCACATCGACTGGCTGGTTGCCCAAGTTGGTCAACACAAAGGGCACTGCCTTAGAGACTTCGCCAGGCGTCGTGAGGGTATAGGGAATGGCGACATCGGACTGGTTGATGGCCGCGAGCGCCGGAACCTCGGCCCCGGATTCGGAATCCGGGAAATCCGTGTACTCGCCTTGGATGTCGATGACGTGCATATGGGCTTTCCATTGATTGCCGGCATCGGCACTGTAGCCAATGGCAACCGTGCAGTCGGCGCGCGCATCGGTGCCGTTCAGGGGGATTACGGTGCAAGAGTCGGCATGATAGCAGTTGTTCTCGTCCGCGGAGCAGTTGTCATCGGTGGTACTGGCATCGAACAACACGCCGTTCGCCCCAAGGATGTCCTGCGCTCCGTTGGGATCGGAGAACACAGCCGAAAATTGTACGGGGGCCGTACCGCCAACGGGCACATCGGCTGTGGCCTCGTTGATGTAGTTGATAAGCGTGGGGCGCACATCCGTGACTGTGTATTTTTGCAGATGCGGACCATCGGCCAATCCGTGGTCGCCGTGTTCCACGTACACCTGGAAATCCTTTTCGCCAGAGGGCGTGGGCACGGGCGTGAGCAAGGTGGTTCCAGCCTCATCGCAGGAAACTCCGCCAAGCTCCGGATCCGTGGCGGGCGAGGAGCACACCAGCGTTCCGCCGACGCATTCGTCGGACACGTAATCGAAAAGCTGGGTTTCCGCGGAACAGATGTGCAACGTGACTTTGCTGCCTTTGGGCATGTCTTTCATTTCGGAGTGGGGAAGCACAAAGCGCAGGTGGTCACCGGGTTCGATGCTTTCGCCTTGGGTATCGGTGACGGTCACTTTGCCGAAGCTTTGCGGATGCCGGATATAGACGGGGGATCCGTCAATGCCTTGACCCTGGAGGGCCGGAGAGCAATCCCCTGCCCCAATTGATTTATCGCAGGCGAAGGCGTACCAGATCAAGGTTTGGGTTGGCTCCTCGCTCACGTCAAATGAGCATTTGGCTTCCTTCCCGCTATCCGTCCATTTGGACATGCAATACAGATTGCTCGTGGGGCCTGGGCAGGTGGGTTCAATTTTTTCGTTGTACAAAGGCGTTGAATCGGCACGGCAAACGAGCAGGGTATAGGGGTTCTGTTCGGCATCGGTAGCAGTCATGGAGAATTCGACCCGACCCCCCTCGAGTGTTGGGTTAGTCACGTCGGATCCGCCATCGGAAGGGCCGACAGTGACCACGGGGGCATGGTTGAAAACCAAGTCGAAGGATGCGATTTCGCTCTTCCCGCCCAGATCTTCGGTCTGCGCGCGCAGATAGGTATGGACATTGGTGAGCGCGCCAGTCTCGGCCGTTCGGTCGGAACTCTCGGCTTCGGGAATACACGTGTTCGTGGTGTCCACGCAATAGCGGAAGGTGCCCATGGAAGGGCCCGAGGTGTCGGACCAGGAGCAAACGGCCTGGGTCAAGGGCGAAGCGATGCCGGATTCGAATCCGGGACAGGAGATCACCGGCATGTCAGGCGCCGAGATGTCCAGCGCGAACTCTGGATTCGCTGTCTCCTGGACCGCTTGGGTGATGTCTTGGATCTGCAAGTTGAATTCAGGGGGTTTGGTTTCCGGCACAGGAGGAGCTTCCGTGGTTTCCTCCGCGACCGGTTTCAGTTCCTCCACGGGAATCGGTTGTGAAGGACCTCGATCGACAGGTTTGACCACATAGGCAGACATGAATTTCCCGCGGAAAACAGTGGCCGCGCCATCGGAATCATGGAGCTCAGGGGCGCCGAAAACGAAATCCGTGAAACCGTCGCCATCAAAATCGCGGGCGGCCAGGCTTTCGGAAAATTGGTTCAGGGCGGATCCTTCCCACTTGAGGTCGTTACTCGCGTTGGCATCGGTGAATCCGTTATCCTTGCCTACAAGTTTGGTCAGGGTGGGATTGAAATAAACGAAGGCGCAACCTGCATTGCCATCGCAATCGCGATCCCCAAGAACGAGTCCAGAGTCCTGGCGGGAATCGAACGCGAGAAGCGCGTGACCCAAATGGTCTCCCGGTTGCCCGATGATCTTCAAATCGGCTTCCCTCGCGGAGATCGGTCCCTCCTTGGAATCTCCAATCTTCAACTTGCAATCGGCGATTTGCGATCCGCAATCTGAAAGGAACACATAAACTCGGCCCTCCTCCATGGTGTCGGTCAGGCTGAAATGATCGGCCGAAATGGCAAGGTCGTCCTGGCCATCGTTGTTCAGGTCCCCGCCCGAAATGGCGGAACCAAAACGGCTACCGGAGGATTCTCCTTCGAACACGAGGTCCGCGTTCTCGGCTGAACAATTCCGTAGGCAAGGCGTGTCATGATGAGTCCATGGGATCGTGTCCTGGAAAAAGACATAGGCGCGTCCGATATCCGGATTCACGGAAGTCCCGGTGCCCGGGGCACCGACCGCGAGATCCTGGGTGCCGTCATGGTCGTAATCCAACGTGGCAAGAGAGGTGCCGAAACGGCCACCCTCGTTTCCTTCGCCCGAGAACTTGAGCACACCTTCCTCGGCATTGAGGGATCCGCCCTTGAGGAGCGCGCTGTTCTCGAAAACGCTGACCGACCCCCTGCTATTCGAGGCGCCAGGGGAGGAAATGGCCAAATCGTTTTTGCCATCGTTCGTGAAATCGGCAAAAACCAGTGAGGTTCCGAATTCGTCCGCGGCACCCGAACCGGTGATCCGAAGATCCGCATTTTCAGCGGAAAGGACCGTGTGTTGTTCCTTCATAGAAGCCAATGAGTCGTGGAAAATCCAGACGCGACCTCGACCGTCTTCAAACCCTGGGCTGCCGACGGCCAAATCGTCGATTCCGTCGCCGTTCAGATCCCCACTCCAAAGCCGTGAGCCGAAGTGGCTGAGGGCTTCGCCATTGATCACCGTATCGGGCTCCCCTTCGGGTAAGCTGGTGGTGGGGACGGAATAGTAAATCGCGACCTTTCCTTGGCTGTTGTCGGCCAAAGGCAGTCCGATCGCCACATCTTTTTTGCCATCGCCATTGAAATCGCCGATCGCCACGGAGGAGCCGAAGCGAGCCGAGGCGCCTTCGTCCCAATGGAGCAAGGAGTCATAGGAAGTCTGTCCGAGAGAAGTGATTGAAATTCGTGTATGGAGAACGATCGGATAGAGGGCCGGATCCACATTGAGGATCAGCGAAAGCTGGTCGGTGGCATCGCCGATGATTTCGGTGCCGAGCCCATCGATCAGGTTGGAATCTTTGTCCAGCGCGAAAGGCTGGGAAATGATGAAATCGGGGCGGACCATGCCCTTGTCGTGGATCTGGGAAATGACCTCCTGAAGCCGAACTTGGATCTGGTCCTCGGACAAAGGATTATCGATCGGCGCCGAAGCCAGGATCTCGCGACGTGCCGCCACAGGGTCAAAGGTGTACCCCTCGATCGTGCCATCGGGCAATGCCCTGAGAATGGCGCCTGTGAAGGAAAGGGTCTCGCTCTCAAGACCCGTGCCGAAATTGTAAATCGTATGCTCATCAAGGGTACGGGGATTGGCCAAATGCGCATCATCCGTGAACAGGGTCACACTATTCTTTCGGTGGCTGTTTTGCTCATAAGTCACGACACGTTGGAGAGCCTCGCGCTGGCTAATGTCCATCGAAGCTAGGGTTCGGTCAGGGTTTTCAAGCGTGGAAAGGGAATAAGCCAACGGATTGTCTGTGGATGCCACGGGCGCAACGGAAACATCGACCAGCTTGTCATCCGCTTTCTGGGCCACGGGCGCGACCGCGGGTTCCTCATTGGAGGAGCTGTGGCTTAAAACCACCGAATGGGCGGACTCACCTTGTCCCAAAGAAAGGGTTAGGGAACGCGAGGGATCGTTTTCAAAACGGAGGCCAATGTCCTTGTCGTCGATCGAAACGGAATCCCTGGACTGTCTGGCGTAATCGGCACGGCCGATCAGGTTTTTCGTGGAGATGTCATCGGAAACGGAAAAACAAAAATCCGCATCCAGCTTCCGAAGCGTTTTCAGACGCAAATAATCGGGATCCGATTCCTTTCCCTTCTCTTTCAGGAGAAGGTCGTTTTGTCGGCTGGAACTCAGGTCGAAAAATCCCTCTTTTTCGTTTTCGGGAGTCAAAACTTTGGCCTTGGCCAAATCCGGACAAATGTCCGTGCCGAAACGGAGAACGCCGTTTTTGCCGTTGAACGCCTCGGTTTTGTCTGCAAGGCCCAACTTCAAGGTTGTCTGGTTCAGGAAACTGGTGAGCTCGTCCAACTGATCGGTGCTAAGCGAGAAGCTGTCTAAAATTTTCTTGAAATCGGAGGGTTTGACCTTAAGCGCGTCGACTTGGTCTAGTAAACCTTTGATACGCATTGCCAGGCTTTCGGTTTTGGCATTGGCCTCCAAGGCTTGGTTCACGGTATTGATCCCGGCATCCTGAGCGATTGCCGAACTGACGGCCAAGGCATCGGAGAAAAAATCCTGGATTCCCTGGGAAACCTCTTGCAAGGAAGGAAGGTTTTGAACGGGGGCAGGGGTTTCGGGAGCGGGAACAACCGGTTGAACTACGGCGGGGGTCTCGACTGCGGGTACTTCGGTCGCTGGAGCTTCCGTGACTGGTGCGAGGATTTCGGGAACGGGAGTCGGGGTGGCCGGGACCTCTACCGCTGGTATTTCTGTGGCTGGGGTTTCGGTTGTGGGTGCCGTTTCGACAGGGATTTCTGTCGTTGGAGCCGCTATCGCAGGGATTTCGGTCACTGGTGTTTCGGGAACGGGAGCAGTCGGTTCAATTACAGCAGGAATCTCAGTCGCTGGGACCTCGGTCGTGGGAGCCTCTGTAGCAGGGTGGACAGTTTCGGTCGGGGAAACTTCGGTCGGAGCCGCAGCCTTCAAAGGTTCCTCAGAGGGCGTGGGAGTCGATGGGGTTCCGGCGGATGTCAACGTGGCTAGCAACGTTTGGGCGGGGTTGGTGACAACGTCCAAAATCTTCATCACGGGACCCAAAACAGGAACCTGGTCACTCACATCTTTTATTAAATTGCCTTGGGGGGCCAAAGGGGCAACAGGCACTTCGACAGGGACCGCATTTGCAGATGAGGGGGCGACGGTTTCCGAGTTTGGAATAGGTTGGATTGGAGCCTCGGGTGCGGGTGCCTCAGGCGCCGGAGTTAGGGTCACGGCTGGGGCAGCCTCGGGCTGAATCTCGGTGGGTGCAGAAGGAGAGACCACAGGCTGAGCCTCTGGGGTCGTAGCTGGAGTTTCCTCGGTCGGTGTCTGGGTCTCGGGGGTCACAGAGGGAGATGTTTCAGCTGGAGGCAAAATCACTGGCGCGGGAGGAATGGCGGAAACCTCACGCTTGAGCACGCGCTCCTCATTCTCGACCAAAATAGAGGCAGACCTCTCTTGTTCAATGCCTTCGTTGTGATTGGGGGTCTTGCCCATGAGAAGCAATTTTTCGAAATCGTTCAAAACTTCCCATTGTCGGAGCATGAAATCGTCACTGGAGAGATCCGCACCCGACATCGGAACAGGGAGGGCCAGGTATTCCTGGGATTGGGCTTCGAATTGGACCGTGGGTATGGGATCCGTCTTCAGGGTTTCAAGGATTTCCCTCAGGACCCGCGCACGGCTTGGAAAATCATCCAAGGCGTCAAATGAAAAAGTGGAGTTAAGGTCGGAAACGATCTGGTCAAAGGCAGTCACGGCATTCTCAAGCCTTGAGACAACCTCGGGCACACTTTCTTTCTCATAAATCCTGAAAAGATCGAGCGCCTCGTCGGAGAGGATCTGCGCTTTTTGATCCGCTTCCGTGGGATAAAGGGTCTGGATCAGATCCAAAACCGATTGCTCACGGGTTGCTTTCGAATCCAAAAAACTAACATCTTGGGCCGCATTGGCTTTTGCGTCAGCCAAAAGCGAAGAGCCTTTGGTGGCATAATAAAGCCAAAAATCAGTCATTGAGGCATCGAATCGTAAACGGGATAAAAGGGGTAAATTGGAGCCTTGGGCGTTCTTTTCGAGCAAGCCGAGAGTCTCCTGTTCATCGATGGAAAGGGACTCAAAGACAGACAGGTTCGAAAGGGCAGAATTGGATTCCAGAAGCTTGTCCAAGGCTTGGCTGAGTTCGATCTTGTGATTCAGCAGGGCATCGATGCGCAACTCGCCTTGGATCCTCAGAACGAGATCGGAAATCGATGGATTTTCAAGAGGGGCTGCTGGGAGAAGGGGCTCGGAGGTGCTTTCGGCCTCCAGGCGTTGGGCGTTGAGACGGGATAAGGTGGTCTGGGTCACCAAAAAGACAAGGTTGTCATGGATCCGTTGCAAATTCGCCTTCTCGGTTTGGATGTCTTGCAGGGACTTGCCGAACGCCACACGGCCGGAATCGGTGTCCAAACGCTTCAGGTATCGGAGGAATTCATTCGAATCGGTGAGCGAGATGCTTTGGGAAACCGTCAAACCTTGTTCTGCGGCATAGGTGTCCGGAGCGGCGGACCGACCGAAAAACGAAAAACTCGCGGATACGGATGAAGAGCCAGAAATGGCAATGATCTGCGCAAGCAAGACCAGACTCACAAGTCGCTTGATCTTGGTTTTTGGGTTAGGATTGGCCATAGGTGTTTTCCGGTTCGTTTTGTTCATTGGGTTTGTTTTCGGGTTTCAGTTTTCAAGTTTCAAATTATTTCACATTTCTTTCACAATATTTCATATCAATTCATCGTGAATTATTTGCGGCTGGAAGTCCTTAGATATCGGATGACGCTTCGGGTGTCCCGCATGCGGCGGATGAGGTAATAGGCGCCACCGGCAAGGACGAAAAGGCTGATAATCCCCAACGCGATAGGCCAGACGTTTCCACCCTGCGATTTGACGCGGAAATAGATATCCACGCTCTCGGAGCGGAGGGTTTTGTTTTTGTCGGTCTTGACTGCGTACAAAGTGACGCGGTGGGCGACATTGGTCTCGAGATCTTTGGGGGCCTGGATCTCGAAGGCGCCCTGCTCGCTGTCCGAAATGACGGACGAAGAAAGGACCACGCTGTTCCAGATGGCGAAAACCTGGGATCCAAATTCAGTGTCACCCGTAATGATGGGGCGAGCCTGGTCGATTTCGATCTGGGGCTGTTGGGTCGAGTTATCCTGAGCATGGGCAATATCAATCAATACGCCGCCAAAAGAAAGTTGTCCGGCTGGGATCAGCTTGCCACCAAGAGTTCTCGGGATCGGTTTGCTGACCGTGAAACCCGTGTTGATGCCAAACTGGATGGGGCTCGAGGAAACCGTTGTCGAGGCCAAGGTCGCGGTGGCGATCACATCGTACAGTTTCTGGTCTTCCAAGGGCGTGGCGGGCAAAAGCTCAAAGCTGCCGACCTGCACATCGTTGAGGAGGGACTGGGAAAGCTGGTTGGTGCTTCCGATGACCACTGGATCGCGAAGCAAACCTCCGATCTCAAGTCCCAGATCGCCGAAACCGAGCTTCTTCAGAGTATCGAAATAATCTCTGGAAACAAACGAAGTGGCAGTGGAGTAGGCCTTGTCCAAGGCATCCACCTGGGTCTCGATCTTGGAAACCGCGGTCTGGAGATCCACATAATTGAAATCCACGCCGTTAAGGTCGACGAATTTACGAGCGTCCGCTACGGCTGCTTTCAGGTCTGAGATCGCCTTTTTGGCGGCATCCAGATCGCTGGCTTGGTTCACGGCATTGACTCCGACGGAAAGCGCCTTGACCGTCTTCTGGTCGGCATGGAAGGCGGTCACGGTGACCGCGGTGGATTTGA
>PMDG01000084.1:0-21370 GCA_003154375.1 Candidatus Peregrinibacteria bacterium | reverse complement strand
GGATCCAAAGGATTGGTGTTGAATCGGTTCAATTCATCTCCATCCGTGCATCCATCGCCATCCGTGTCTGCGATCAGGGGGTTTGTAAGCGCATAGCATTCGGTGCGATCCGAAAGGCCATCTCCGTCCGTGTCGGCGGAAGGATCAATAAAATTGGCCTTGGGATATCGAACGGTGCAAGTCGCGATCAGATCGCTGCTGCTTTGTTGGGTTTTGGGGGCCTCGATCACGGTGTTCTGGACCGTAACGGTCTGTTCCTTGGAAAGGGCGACAGTGGCCTGCTCGGTGGCTTTTTTCTGGATCTCGGGGGCCACTGGCATCAAGGCGTTGCACATGGCCTCTGTGGAACAGGGGCCTTCGGTATCGCCCTTCTTTTGGTAATCCGCCAATGAGGATTTGAAAATCATCATGGTATAGGGATGTTTCGGGTCATTGTTCGGGGTATGGCAAATGATGGTGGTCTCAAGAGAAGTGGCGGGTTGGGTGGCCGGAGTGGTGGCTGGAGTGGTGGCTGGGGTTTCGCAAACGACTTTCGCTTTCCCTCCGCACGCGGGGCAGGGGCCACCGCAGTCCACGCCAGTCTCCTCCTGGTTCCGGAGTCCATCCACGCAGGTCGGGCAAGACATGCAGGGGCCGCCGCAGTCCACGCCAGTCTCCCCGCCGTTCTGGAATCCGTCAAAACAGGAAAAGGACTGAGCAAGGGGGGGCGCTTGGGTCACATTCAGACACAAAGAAGAGCAGCTGTCACCAGAAGTTCCGTTCTTTTTTCCGTGATCACATTGCTCGCCAGGCTCAACAAGCCCGTTGCCGCAAACCGCAGGGGTCGTGGTCACGATGAATACCTGAAAGGCGTTGTTGGCATCAACGCAGTTAACGGAGGAGCTTCGGTCACAGGCATGGACTTTCACGGAGACAGAGGCTCCGGGCTGGAAAGATTGAGCAGGGGTCATATCCACACGAAAAAGTTTGCCGTCGCTCGTCACGCTGACCTCGGGTGAAGAAGCGTTGAACTGGACTCCATCCACAGTGAATCTTAGGCTGCCCATGTCCACGCCGGCGCGGTCATCGGTTAAAGCAAAAACGATATGAGAATTGGCAGGAACGCTAGAAGCGAAAGAAACAGGGTTGATGAACTGGACCACTGGCATGGTGGTGTCCGGGGTGCAAAATCCGACTCCATCCACCGCCTTGTCATAGCGATCCTTGAATGAATAGGTTTTATTATCCACTCCCGTAAGGACATTGTTGATATTCTCATCGACCAAGACGTTGTCGGAAGTCAAATCGGGTGAAAATGTCAAAGTGCCGCTATTGGCGCTAGGATTTGGGGTAAGGGTGATATAGCCGAAAATGCCGACACCATTGAAATTACCGCTGGCCGGAAGCCTAGCCGCGCTCAGCTTGATTTGGGAATCCGTGACCTGGTTGAAGACTTGCATGGGCATTGCGCTCCCTACGGTGACCTGGTTCACCTGGATCTCGCCGCTATTGATATTGATCGTCGAGTCACCGGCCATCACATTCGCGCCTTCGGTGTCGATTTTGAATTCGACGGTTCCGGTGCAACCTTTCACAAGGTTGGTGTTATCGCCCAGCAGATACTTGGCGGCATGAGCCTGCGGGATCATGAAGGCGAAGGCGATGGCCATCGGCAATCCGCGAAGGAGAATGGATTTTAAGTGGATGGATTGGGTAGACATGGTGTTGGAGGTTATCCTTATACCTAATTTATTTATATATATAATATTCGATTGAAATTATTGGAGGAGGTCGCCTTTTTTCAAATAATTTAGGATCAGCAGGGCGATATCGGGGGCGCTCACGCGTCCATCTTTGACCAAGTCGGCCACCTGGATTCCAGAGACTCCGTAAACCTTCAAAATCCGAACGATATCAAACGAGTTGATCTTGTCTTCCGATTGGATGTCACCTGCGATCAGCTCGGCGGTATTGCCAACGGTGAAATCGAGAACAATGGGCGTGGGGCCGCTCGCGACCGTCACACCCCGAATCACTTTGGTCAGATAGGCATCGCCTTTGAAGCCGATATTGTAGATTCCGGGATTGAGCTTGGTGGTTGAATAGGTGGCGGTGCCGTCGTCGGCAAGGGTCACCGTGTCCTCAAGGGAAATGGTCTTGGTCAGGGTATTGTAAAATTTCAGGCTAGCTGTGACACCCAGATTGGGATTGGTCACGGTATGAAAACGTTTTTGGGGTCTGGCCTTGATGTTGAATACGACCAATCCGCCTTCGCAAGCATCTCCGATTCCGTTTTTGTTCACATCGGCCTGGTCGGGATTGTAGATGGTCGGGCAGTTGTCCTTTTCGTTCAAAATCTTGTCCCCGTCGATGTCCGGGTTGCAGGCGTCGCCGAGCGGGCTTGGGACCACGGCCGCGTACTGGGCGTTCTTCACCGGGTCGGCGACGAAGAGGTCGTGCCAGGCCTTGGTGGTGTCCTTCTGGTCCGGGTTATACACGAGCGGGCAGTTGTCCACGGCATCCAATATGCCGTCCTTGTCCGTATCGACAACGACCGTCTTAAAGATGAAAACTTTGTCCTGAGCCTTATTGCCAGGCAGATCGGCGCAATTGAAAATTCGAACGGTCACGGTTTCGTTGGAACCAAAATCCGCCACAGGATCAACTGAATAATGGAACCCGTAATCCTTGGGCGTTGAAGTCACCTCAGGGTCGCCCGTTTTATAGGTTTTGTCACCAAACGGCTTAGATGAGATCTCGACTTGGCAAGAAGCCAAGGATACCCCTGCTCCTGACATTCCGCTGGGATAGGTATAGCGATCCTCGACATCGAACGAGATGAGGGCATTCATTGGCACATCGATGCTATCGGGAGCGGGAAGCGGGTTCAAAATTTGAGGAGGGACTACATCGGCCTCCGTTGTGAAAGTGAAGGTTTTAGGATCCATGCGATTGGGTCCATTGGCATCCCCAAGCTGGCTTTGGTTGGGTGAGGCCAAGTCTTCGTAGTTGCTTATATTAATAGTATAGGGGGTCGCGTATTTCCATTTTCGGGTATCGCCTACGAAAGTCGTGATAGCAGGAGGATTTACCGTTATATCGCACACATTGGAACCCCAAATGCCGGAGCAGGTATAAAGGGAATTGGGCTTCAGGTTCACAGTGCCGGCAATGTCGGTGGCGCTGATAAGGGCCTGCGATGAGTTCATGTTCACACCTGTGCCGACTCCGCTGTCATTGCCTTCACCTCGAAGCGAGTCCCTAAGCTGGAAGGCCAATGTTGAGGTGACTGGGACATTGAGTGAGGAGTTCGCAGGCTGAAAAGCCGAAGCATAGGGCTTCTTGGTGTCCGCCCACACATGGAAACGGAAATCCTTGGCGTCGCTTAAAAGATCAGTGCCGTTCTGGGCGATATTGCTTTCCGTGCTCTTCCCGAGCGTTCCAGTGATGAAATCCAAGACGGCCGGTGTTCCAGTGCCGTAATTGGCGGCGGAAGGCTTTGTAAGCGCGACCTTGAACGTGGCGAAATTGCCGATTCCGCTGGAGTTGGCATTTGGAAAATTGTAGCCAGTGGTCTTGATCCGCCCATTGTTGATGGAGAGTCCGGCGGAATTGTTGAAATAGGAGCCAGCGGTCAAATTGCTCGGCTGAATCAGGGTCGGATCGAAATCGACCCACATATTCGAGGCGTTCGTCCCGGTGGATTTTATGGCGGTATTGGCTGTAAAGGTCTGACCGACATAGTAATAATTGAAATCGGCCGGATTGCCGGTCCCACCGTCCCCTGAGTCATCTTTTCCTGTGAAGGGGTCGCTGTGGATCTCGAACCAGTTGTTCCCTTGGGAGGCCGCTGCCGAGACAAAACTGTCCCAACGGACCACCGGCACAAAGGCCAGCACCGCCAGAATGACGGAGAGGATTCGTGTCGTCGATGAGTGTCTGTTTTGTTTTTGCATCGTTTGCTTATCGCTTATTTATCGCCTTCTTTGTCCAAATTTCCCAACAGGATATTCAGATCCGCCTGATCGACAGTTCCGTCCTGGTTCAAGTTAGCGCGGATCGTATTGCCAGAGGGATCGCTGGATCCGATCCTGCTCAAAAGGATCGAAAGATCTACAGAGTTGATCACATTGTCGCCAAATCCGCTAAGCGAATTTCCGTCTCCGTCGATATCACCCGCAACAAGCGTGGATGAGCCGATCACGGTACTGTTGTTCGGGTTCGTGAAATTGACGCTGTTGTCTCCTGCAATGAGGTAGAAATTGTCCTGAAGCTTCGCGAGATGCGCTTTGGATTTGATCAAAGCATCATAGGTTCCAGCAACCACGCTATCGGGCAAAGTGACATAGGGATAGGCGACTCCGGATGCATTGGCTGAAAACGGTGAAGAGTTCTGGTAAATCACAGTCTGGTGGCTTGAGTTGTCGGAGTTAAGCAGGGAAAAATAGAAGTCGGTATCGTAGTTATTGCCGCCACCCAAATATCTTTGCTCCGGTCGCACGGTGATATCGGTGATGGTGACCTGAGTGGGAGGCGGCGTGGAGGATCCGCCAACGAGGATCTTGCACAAGCTACTGCAGGTTCCGAAAGACATTGCAGTGCAGGTTCCGGTACCGATGCCGGCGCAAACGGCCGGATTAGACGTGCAATCCAAACGATTGATGCAATGCCTGCCAGGATCGCATTCCTCGCCCATCTCAGTGACACCGTTGCCGCAAATATGAACGACGACATTGGTTGTGGCTGAGGCGGGCGGGCCGACCACGACATTGGCCGCGGAAACACGAAGGGCCGATTGGCCCCACAATGAGACGCAAAGGGCCAGAAGCCCGCATCCGATCCAAACGCTATTTCTCAAACCCGTTCGCATGAGTCGGTTTTTAGTGAATCTTTATATTATACCAAATTGCCTGTCATAAATCAAGCCTCCCGAACGATCCATTATCTCCTCGGAACAAATGAAAATAATTTGAAACAAAAAAACCACGCCAAAAATGAAAAAAAGTGAAATGAGAATGGCAAATGAGCTCCTCTTGTCCCCAAAAGTCCAAAACTATACAATGGCTTCGCGTTTAAAAACTTAAATTTCCATCAAATGCTCGCCAAAGACATCCGCCGAAAATATCTCGAATTCTTCAAAGAAAAGGGGCATGCGATCCTCCCCTCTGCACCCGTGATTCCTGAAAACGACCCAACCGTGCTTTTCACCACCGCCGGCATGCACCCGCTGGTCCCCTTTTTGCTGGGGCAACTCCATCCGCTCGGCAAACGGTTGGCCAATGCGCAAAAATGTATCCGAACCGATGACATCGACGAGGTCGGCGACGAGACCCATCTCACGTTCTTCGAAATGATGGGGAACTGGTCGCTCGGTGATTATTTTAAAAAAGAGGCCATCGAATGGAGCTTCGAATTTTTGACCTCCAAAAAATGGCTTGGGATTCCCGTTGGGAAACTGGCTGTTTCCGCCTTCAAGGGCGATGGCGATGCGCCCCAGGATTCCGAGGCTGCCGAAACCTGGAAAAAACTGGGTATTCCGGATCATAAAATCGTGTTCCTTCCCAAAAAGAACAACTGGTGGGGGCCTGCGGGCCAAAGCGGCCCCTGCGGTCCGGACACCGAAATGTTCTACTGGGTCGGCAAAGGCAAGCCGACCGTGGAGAGTAACCCCGGAAACGACGAGAAAAACTGGGTCGAGATCTGGAACGATGTGTTCATGCAGTACAACAAGTCCATGGAAGGCAAATTCGAACCCTTGAAGCAGAAAAACGTGGACACGGGCATGGGCTTGGAACGTGTGGCCGCGGTCATGCAGGGTGTGCAATCGATCTACGAGACGGATCTTTTCACGCCGATTTTGGAAAAAATAGCGACCCTCACATCAATCCCCTACTCGGACAAAAAGGATTCCTACCGCATCATCGCCGACCACATCCGCGCCGCGACGTTCATGGCGGCCGATGGCGTGCTCCCCAGCAACGTGGACCAAGGCTATGTGATGCGACGCCTGATCCGCCGGGCCATCCGCCATGGAAAGGCGCTCAACATCAACGAGGATTTCACGGCAATCATTGCCAAAAAGGTGATCCATATTTTCTCCGAGGCATACCCTGAGGTAGCCCGATACGAGGAAAAAATCCTCGAGGCCTTCCGCGCCGAGGAGGAACGATTCCGCAAGACGTTGGGGCATGGCCTCGTTGAATTCGAAAAACTGGTCCCGACGATCACGACAGGAAAAATCAACGGCATCGATGCGTTCCACCTGTACGACACCTATGGCTTCCCCATCGAGATGACCATGGAGTTGGCCAAGGAGAAAAATCTGACCGTGGACAAGGCCGGCTTCGAGGCCGCGTTCCTGGAACATCAAGCCAAATCCCGCGCAGGCGCCGAACAGAAATTTAAGGGAGGCCTCCAGGATCATTCCGAGGAGACCACCAAGCTTCACACCGCCACGCATCTGCTCCATGCGGCCCTGCGCAAAATTTTGGGCCCGCATGCCACGCAAAAGGGATCGAACATCACCGCGGAGCGGTTGCGATTCGATTTCGGGAATCCGGATAAGCTGACCCCCGAGCAACTCAAGCAAGTCGAGCAATTCGTGAACGACGCCATCAAGGCCGACGCCAAGGTGATTTGCGAAACCATGACTCCCGACGAGGCCAGAGCCTCCGGCGCCATGGGCCTGTTCGATGCCAAATACGGCGACAAGGTGAAGGTCTACACCATCGAGGGTTTTTCAAAAGAAATCTGCGGCGGTCCCCATGTGGAACACACGGGCCAGCTCAAGAGCTTCAAGATCCTGAAAGAAGAGGCATCAAGCGCTGGTGTTCGCCGTATAAAGGCCGTTGTTGGAAAGTAATTTTTTTGATATTTGAATCCCCACTAAAATCCAGTGGGGATTTTTGAATAAATTTTTTGTACATGAACAATTTATTTATACATTAATCCACTTCGGTTGGAATTGCATAATTATTCTTTCATTCAGAAAGCAGTGGGACACTTCATACTTTTGTCATTTCGAGCCTTTCAATCCTCCGTCATTTCGAGCGACCAGAGGGAGCCGAGAAATCTGCGTAATGACCAATAATGGTAAAAAGATATTCGCAGGTTTCTCCATGCGCTCTGCTTAGTCGAAACGACAGGGCGGGAGGATTCTTCGTCGTATGCCATGCCATCGCAATCAAAGTTCAGACAGCGTACACTTGTTTTTATCGACCAATTTTGCTATAATATAAGGATTTAATTTCTCAAGTCTGATGACTTTTCTCGATTGGATCCCAACGGCTTATGCGCAAACTACGCCCGCGGCGACAACCTCATTGCTAAGTGGGGAAACTGGGACGAAAAGCCTTTCGAAATTCTCAGCTTTCATCCTTGCCAATATCGACAACTGGATTGCTGGCGTGATCATTGTGGTGGTTGCCGCGATTCTTGCGAAAATGGCCAGCACCTGGGCCCGCGATGCCATGATCCGCGCCAAAGGCGAAGAGGTGCAGGAGAATGCGCTCGTATTGGTCGAACGTATGACCAAGATGGGCATTTTGGCGCTCGGCCTTTTGATCGCCTTGGCCATCAACGGTCTCAACTTCACCGCGGTCATCGGCGCCGTCTCACTCGGTATCGGTTTCGCTCTAAAATCATTCATCGAAAACTTCATCTCTAGCGTGATGATGCTCGCCCAGAACCGTATCAGGATCGGCGATCTGGTCGATATCAACGGATTCATGGGCCGAATCGTGAGCATCGACATGCGCACCACGGTCATCCAGCAATTAGATGGCCCCATGATCACCATTCCGAACCAGACCATGCTGAGTTCCGTATGGACCAGCTATTCCGCGAACCCCTTCAGGCGCATGGAACTTTTGGTGGGTGTGGCTTACGAAACCGATTTGCCGACCGCCACCAGCATCATCAAGGGAGTGATCGCCAAGTTCCCAGACATCGTTCCGAAACCCGAGGCCTCGGTCATGATCGACGCCTTCGCCGACAGCTCCATCACCATCAAGGTGTGGTTCTGGGTCGAAAGCACCAAACCGTTCCTCGTGGTCCGGTCCAACTTGGCGAACCGCATCAAAAACGCGTTCGACAAGGCGGGCATCAGTATCACCTGCCCGGTGCGCATCCTCAAATTCGACAAGGACGATCCCGCCCTGCTCAAGACTATCGACAGCATCAAAAAGGGAACTATGCCGGAACCAAAACCCAATCTGACCAAGGAACAGATGGCGGAATACGCGGCTGGCACCGAAAAAATGGCCAAGATCCCCATGAACGTGTTCGAGGTTCCCAAACCCGTGCCCGTGCCTGTGGCCGAGGTGCCATCGAACCTGATGGGTGCTCCGATTGTGGGGACGTCTGCGGCAGGCAGTACGCCGCCGCCGAAGCATATATAGTTTCTGTTTGGGGAACTGATGGGGGAACTGATTGGGCCGGATCAGGGCCTTTTCGCTATAGTCGAAAGAGAGCCACACCGCCCTCTTTTGTCATTCCCCCTCGCCTGTTATTCCCACCCCCGACCTGTCATTCCCGTGCAGACGGGAATCTCTGAATGGCATTGTTGTTTTCATCCAACCACTCACGGCTCAAATCCTTCCATTCAGGGTTTATTTCATTGATCAGTCGCTCTTTCCAGGCACGGTTCCATTTCTTGAGCTGCTTTTCGCGATAAATGGCCTCCCTAATATCATCGCCCTGCTCAAAATAGACCAGATATCTCAGGTTGTATTTCTTGGCGAACCCGTCGTTCGTGCCATTCCTATGCTCAATCATCCGCCTGACCAGATCATTGGTGACCCCGATGTAGAGGGTACTCCGAGTGAGGTTGGTCAGGATATATACAAAACAATCTCTCATATACAAAAAAATTATCGATATTCAAAATAGGTGAATAGCATGTTAGCAGATTCCTGCCCCGTCTGTCATTACCGCCCCGTCTGTCATTCCCTTGCAGTAGGGGATCTTCCCTTTGTCAAAACATGATGGACGATCGGCAGATTCCCGCCTGCGCGGGAATGACAATAAAAAAAGATCAAAGCCAAAGGCCAAAGAAGGGTCAAAGTCCAAAGTTCAAAACAACACAACACCCCCCACAGCCGAACGCAAACGGGCATGGCCGCCGACACCGCCAGGAGGGAGCGCAAAGAAGCGCACCCGATCGTCATCCCAGCCCGCGTCCGGCACATCGGAGGCCGATAGGGCGGGATCGTCGTCCAACAGGGTATAGGTGCCCTTGTCTATCGGTTCGCCCTTCCTCAGCGACTCCATCATGAGCAGGGCGTAGGCGTGGCGCTCCATGCCTTTTTCGTCATGTTTGCGAACGGCTTTCCTGGCCTCGATACGCTTGTCGAATCTTTGTTTCACGTCGTCCCCCTCCTTGAGACCCATCTCCTTCGCCCCGTCCACGATCACGGCTTTCCAGCCGGTGATCTTTTCAGAGCCGGTGTCGGTTTTTTTGTACAGGTCGGATTGATAGGTGCCGATCTGGCCTTCCATCGTCTTTTTCGCGTCGATGGCATTCACCTTGACCGCGAAACTGGTCTCGGGCACGAGGAGCAAGGTCGGTTCCTGGAACGTGGCGGCGAGCTCGAGCATTTCGGGCGTGAAAACGGCCATGGCCTTCTCGAACGTGGGGTGCGGGGCGTCGCCTTCCCTCATCTCGCCGTTCTCGCCGAGGAAACCATAAAAACTGAGGGTCTTGAGACAGTCGGAATACTGTTCGCGCAGATTCAGTTGTTCAATGAATTCGGAGGTTTCCGGGGCTGTCTTGGAGGAAGGAACCGCGGAAGGTTTCAGGGCGATATCGAGCCGATCGTTGAATTTCATCAGCTCCGCCTTGAACGCCTCGCCGTCGTTGCCGTGGCCAAGCTCGATCAAGATCTGGCGACTCTCGGACACGAGCTTCCGTACCGCCTTGTTGTGGCGGTATGCGTCGCTGGACTCAAGCTGTGATATGAACTGCTCGATGTTCACCCAGACAATAATTAGATGATTTGTTTTACACGTCCAATTAGTTCACCCATCAGACCCCCAATTAGTTCCCCAATTAGAAATCATCTCGCTACTCGATCCACCTCCTCCAGCGTGGTCAGCCCCCGGACGACTTTCAGGACACCATCCTCGCGGACGCTGGTCATTTTCAAGTTCTTCTCGATGTAATCGTAAACCTGAGGCATTGGAGCGTTGGACAAGATGAGATCGCGAAGGTTCTGATCGAAAGGAAGCACCTCGGCAATGGCCACTTGATCCTTGAATCCCGTGTCGGAACAGACGGGACAGCCTTTGGGATGTTTCAATTCAGTTGGCAATGCGGGCACGGCGATCCCCCGCTTCTGGAGCGAATCCAAAGTCTCGGAAATCGTTGATTTTTCAGCTTCGGTGATTGCGGAAGTCATGGAACAGGCAGGACAAAGTTTTCGGACCAATCGCTGGGCGACAATCAAATTCAGGGCTGGCGCGAGCACGAAACTTCGGACGCCCATGTTCAAGAGACGCGGGATGGATTCGATTGCCGAGTTGGTGTGCAACGTTGAAAAAACCAGATGGCCTGTTAGTGAGGCTTGCACGGCGGTCTCGGCGGTCTCCACGTCACGGACCTCACCCACCATGATCACATCGGGGTCTTGGCGGAGGATGGAACGGAGGCCTGTGGCGAAAGTGTAGCCTTTTTCTTCTTCAACTTGGCTTTGGGAAATGCCAGGCAGGTTGTATTCGATTGGATCCTCGAGGGTGATCACCTTTTTGGCCTTGGTATCGATGCACCGAAGCATGCTGTAAAGCGTGGTCGTCTTGCCGGAACCCGTGGGGCCAGTAACCAGCACCATGCCATGGGAAAGGCGTGTGGCCTCTTTGATTCGTTCTAAGGCCGATCCTTCGAATCCAAGGGCATCAAAGGTTACATTGGCCTGGTCGGAATCCAAAAGCCGCATAACCGTGGCCTCGCCGTAATGCGTGGGCAAGGTGGAAACACGAACATTGATCTGGCGATCGTTCACAAGAAAAGAATATTGCCCATCTTGGGGCATGTTTACGATGTTGAGCTTGAGGTGTGAAAGGTATTTGATCTCAGTCAAAACGCCTGCGTAGGCCTTGGGGGTAATATCGAAAACGGTCTGGAGCACACCATCAATACGGAAACGGACCACGACCTGTTTTTCCTCGGGTTCGAAATGGATATCCGAGGAATGGGTCTTGTAGGCGCCAATCTGGATGTAGTTGAGCGCCTTGTCGAAACTGGCGGCCTCGATCTTGGCCTTCAAATCCTTGAGGCTCTCGATTTCCTTCATGTACGTGCCCAAATCCTTTTCCTCGACCACGTTCTTCATCTCCTCCTGCTTTTGGTAGGTCTCGGTGTAGTAGATTTTGTGCCCAGCCTTCAGTGACTCTTCGGAGCATAAGCTGACTTCCAAGGTATACCCCGCGACCCGAAAACGGTCAATCAGGGCTTTGGTCTTTTCGCTCGTGGGATCAAGCACCGCCAAGCGAAGCCGCTTGCCGACCTGAAAATACAGGGCGGCCTTGGCCTCGATCGCATCTTCTTTCGACAAAATATCGGCCAAATCGGGATTGACCGGTATGGTCATCAAATTCGCATAAGGCATGCCGAGCGCCTTGGCATTCGCCTGGGTATCGCGCTCCTTCTGCTGTTGGAACACTTCCTCCACGCCTTTGGTGAGTTTGCGGTTATCCGTCTGTCCTTGCGCCATAGATACGAATTAGGATGAAAAAATATGAAAAAAATAAAATAATTTGAAAACCTAAACACTGTCAGTTTTCACATTTCTTTCAATTATTCATCGTTTTTTTCATTTATTTATCTTTATATTATACCAAATTTTGTCTCGAAAAACAAGGGGGCGTCCTCAAACATTCTCCTCCTTGTAGGAGGAGTGGCCAGCGGCCGAGGTGGTGCTGGTTGCAAGGGTAAGGTCGCTACTGTGCTCTCACCCAGCACCACCTCCCCCTACGGGGACCCCTCCTAAAAGGAGGAGAAAATTGCACTTAGTTGAAATGCGCCACAATCATTGTCTCTGACCCATTTTTGATTTATGGTACGTTCATGCAGCAAAACACCCAAAAGACATTACGGTTTTTCGCAAAACATGTGGCGCGCTTCAAATGGCTCGCCCTGGGGATCCTTTTACCCTTGATCGCAACGGTTAGCCTTGGGATCGCAATCCCCTACTTCTACAAACGCTTCTTCGACATCCTGGCCTCTGGCACAACGCCTGTTGAGTCTGCGCCGAAGCTGCTTTCCCTTTTGCTGATGGTCGTTTTGTTCAATGGGATCACATGGGTTTTATGGCGTTGGGTCACCTATGGTATGAGCATTTTCCAGACACGGATCCTCGCGAACATGAACAACGAATGTTTCGATTATTTGCATGGCCATTCGTATGATTTCTTCAACAACAGCTTCACAGGCGGCCTGGTCAAACGAGTGTATCGCCTGACCGGGGCTTTTCAGGTAGTCGTGGAAAAATTCACCTGGGACCTGATCCCTTTGGCCATTCGAACGCTGGTGATTTTCGTCGTGTTGCTCGCGGTCAACCCATTGATCAGCTTCATCATGTTCGGGTGGACCCTCTTCTTTTTCGCGCTTAGCTATGGCTTCGCCCTCTTCAAATTGAAATTCGATGTGGCCCGGGCGGAAGCGGACACCCGGATCGGGGCTTTTATGGCCGACAGCATTGCGAACAATTTTAACATCAAACTTTTTTCCAATCTCGACGCGGAATCGAAAAGCTATGCCGACCTGACCGACGATTGGGCCAAGAAATACAAAAAATCCTGGAATATCGGGACGATTGCCGAAGCGGTTCAGGCGCTTCTGATGATCCTTTTGGAGTTCGCCATCTTTTATTATGCGATCCGTTTTTGGGAACAGGGGCGTTTGACCGTTGGCGACTTCGTCTGGATCCAAGCGTATCTGATCGACCTGACTTCAAAGCTCTGGGGGTTCTGGCGGGTCATCCGAGCCCTGTATGAAAGTTTCGCGGACGCCGAGGAGATGACCATCATCCTTAATACACCTCATGAGATCCGAGATGCCAAAAAGGCAAAACAATTGGTGGCGAAACATGGGAAAATCGAATTTGAGAACGTGAACTTTTCCTATGCAGGCAAGCAGGAAGTGCTCAAGAATTTCAATCTGACGATCAAGCCCGGCGAAAAGGTCGCCCTCATTGGCCCCTCCGGTGGCGGAAAAACCACCGTGGTCCGCCTTCTGCTCCGACTTTTCGACATCCAAAAAGGCCGAATCCTGATCGATGGCCAAGACATCAAGAAGGCCACGCAGGATTCGTTGAGGAGCGAAATCAGCTTTGTGCCCCAGGAACCCATGCTGTTCCATCGCACACTCACGGAAAATATCCGCTACGGTCGTCTTGAGGCATCCGACAAAGAAGTGATCGCGGCCTCGAAACTGGCGCATTGCCATGAGTTCATCATGGGCTTCCCGAAAAAATATGAAAGCCTCATGGGCGAGCGCGGCATCAAACTCTCGGGCGGGGAACGCCAACGCGTGGCCATCGCGCGGGCAATCTTAAAGAACGCGCCCCTCTTAGTGCTGGACGAAGCCACCAGTTCCCTGGATTCCGAATCCGAAATGCTCATTCAGGAGGCGCTCTTGAATCTGATGAAGAACAAGACCACCCTCGTGATCGCCCATCGCCTCTCGACCATCATGCGCATGGACCGCATCGTGGTTCTCCAAAACGGGCAAATCGTTGAAGAGGGCACCCATGGCGACCTGATCCAGCAGACAAGCGGGCTTTACAAGCGATTGTGGGAACTTCAAGTGGGCGGGTATTTGAATGCGTGATCAAATTTCGCTGATCCTGTGATTAAAATCCAAGATTTTTCATGTTGCCCCGAGTCATCGCGGCCAAGGCGGCTTCATGAATTTTGTCGGGATTTTTACCCTGAAGAATATAAGCCTCGGTAAGAAGCCATAATTTATGAGGGCCGTTTCCATCGATCTCCTTGGGAATCCTATTTTCAGGAAGTGCGCCTAGGATTCGCACCATCATTCTGCTGTCTTCTCGGGTTGGAATGATTCCAGCAGCATTTTTTTCAATTTCAGAGCCAAGACGAATAGCGTCTCCAAGCTTTGGCTTAAAGGCGGCGACAAGATCCCTTTCGGTTGCGTTTAATTCGCTGCCTTGCGCCTCTTTTATCGACTGCGCAAATACATCGACCTGATCTGATTCATTGCGCCCTTGGAGTGGTTCGAATTTCATAATTTGGATGATTAATGATTAAGTATATTATAACATATTTATAAATTTATAACAAGTAATCCCTAGGCTAAAGCCCATTACTTGAAAAATACTAATAAATATGTTATAATAAAATATTAAATATAATTTTGAAAATGTCTGAACCAAAAAAACCTGAATCTTATCCTGAAATCGCGGGTAAAAAAACTCACGATAAAATAAACGAATTGGTTCCGGGTTTGCTTTCGGGCCCCAAAAAGGATGAGCAAGAGCAATATGCCGGTTTCCTAGATGAATACGATTCAGTCTTCCAAAAATTGCGAAATATCGCCGAAGAACGCGATGTTGACGGGCTATCAAAAGCTCAAATAGAATTGGATCCCGCAGGAAATGAACCCAAGGCAAAGATCGAAGAAGCAATGGGGGTTGCGTTTGGAAATTTGCCGGAGGTCTTCGAGGGTTTCAGGGAAATGCTTCGCAGGACGCCAAACAACAGCTTCGTACAAAATATAGAGAGTCTCGAGCAGTTGAAATTTGCATTAAAAGATCTTCTGGATTATTTTGCCGAACTGCAGGAAAACCTAAAAACGGATAATGCCGAATTGATGTCGGCGATCAGCATTGCAGGGGAAAAAACCGATGAGTTGATGATGCGGGTAACTGGGGTAGTGGATTCAATGGAGGAACTGCTTTCGCGTTCCAGAGGTTGATGTGGAAATCGACGAATATAAACCCAACCCATCAAAAAAGCCCCCTTCGTAGCCTTAGCGTAGAAGGGGGCTTTTCGAGTCTATAAGTCTGAAACCGTTTATTTGTGGAGCGTCTTACGCATGAAGGCAGGAACCTCCAAATCCACATCAGGTTTGCGGACCATGCCGGGCTTGGGAGCACCCATGGTCATGCCGCCCACGCGCATATTGCTGGTCGGCGTGTTGCCGAGCTTCTGGATGGTGGCGGTGGCGGAGGCCGTGTTCACGCGTTGTTGCTCTTCCTCGCTGAAGCCCGTCGCGATGACCGTGACTTTGATCTCGCCGGTGTATTTCTCGTTGATCACCGCGCCGAAAATGATGTTGGCGGAGGAATCGGCAGCCTCGGTGATGACCTTGGCGGCCTCATCGACCTCAAACATGGAGAGGTCGTTGCCACCGGTGATGTTGAAAAGGATTCCCTTGGCACCCTGCACGGAAAGCTCCAAGAGGGGGCTCTCGATGGCGGCGCGGGCCGCATCCACGGCGCGATTCTCGCCTTGGCCGTAGCCGATGCCCATGAGGGCGGAACCGGCACTCTGCATGATGGTGCGGACATCCGCGAAGTCGACGTTGATCATTCCATGGACGGTGATCAGGTCGGCCACGCCCTGGATGGCCTGGCGCAAAATGTCATCCACGACCACGAACGCATCGGTCAGAGGAGTTTTTTTATCGATGATTGAAAGGATTCGGTCGTTCGGGATGGTGATCAGGGTGTCGACGCGGGAGCGGAGCTCATCATGTCCCTTGATGGCGGCCTCCATGCGGCGGATTCCTTCGAACGCGAACGGCTTGGTGACCACGGCAACGGTCAGAATGCCCATCTCCTTGGCGATATCGGCAATGATGGGGGCTGCACCCGTTCCAGTGCCTCCACCGAGCCCACAGGTGATGAAAACCATGTCAGCTCCCGTGATGGCCTGGCGAAGCTCCTCGCTGCTTTCCTCGGCAGCCCGTTTTCCAATATCAGGCAAGGCGCCGGCACCCAAACCGCGGGTCGTTCCCTTGCCGATGTTGATGCGATGCGGGGCTTGCGAATGGTACAAAGCCTGGGCATCCGTGTTCACGGAGATGAAATCGACGCCCTCAACCTTGGCGCTAATCATGCGGTTGACTGCGTTTCCACCGCCGCCACCGACACCGATCACTTTGATGGAGGCAAGGGGGGTGATCTCGGGTTTCACTTCCACGGACGAGGTGGAACGCATGGGCATCATCTTGTTGGACCCATTGAAAAGGTTTTTGAGCGCTTGGGACATAAAGGTAAATTAGGATTAAATTAATTTAAATAAAAACAAACTCGTTTTGCGAGGCCAATGTCCAAGGTGTAAACGGTTACGCCCTAGGCACTGCCCTCCGCTAAGTTTGTTTTTGTTTTTGTGACGACTCTCTACTAAGGCAAAAGATTCTTGAACCAGCCCTTCACATTGGAGAAGGCCTTCTTGAAATCGAATGAGCCAAAACCATAGGAACGACCCTCGAAACGGCTGCCCCACACCACCAGGCCGATCGCCGTGGTGTACGCAGGATCGTCGATCTTGTCGACCACTCCATCCACCTCGGTCGGGAAGCCGATCTGAACCGGGAGACCCAACACGTTGCGGGCCAAATCCAGACATCCGGGGATCTTGGCGCCAGCACCAGTCAAAATGGCACCTGCGGGAAGCATTCCATCGCGGCCAATAGACCTAAGTTCATCCTTCACCATCACGAAAATCTCGTGGTAGCGGGCCTCGATGATCTCGGACATGTGTTTCTTTGAGACTTTGTGGTTGTCGATCTTGCTGATCAAGGAAAGGTCGATAGTCTCGCGCTCGTTCACTTCCTCGGGGGCCGTGGTGCCGTATTCGATCTTGATTTTCTCGGCGGTGTCGATCGAAGTGCGGAGGCCAATGGCAATGTCGTTCGTGACGCTTTCTCCTCCAACCGGCAACCAGGCCGCATGCAACGTGGAACCTTCCTCAAAAACGGCAATGGAAGTGCTTCCGCAACCCACGTCGATCACGACCACGCCCAATTCTTTCTGTCGGCGTGAAAGGACGGCTTCTGCAACGGCCAATGAGCTGGGGACGATATCATCGATATCCACGCCAGCCTGATGAACGGCCTTTTCCAAATTTTTGACGATGGTCGCCTGCCCGGTAATGATGTGGGCATCGACTTCCAAACGGACGCCGATCATGCCGACCGGGTTCTTGATCCCCTTCTGGTCATCAACGGAAAACGATTTGGGAATGATGCGGAGGATGCGGCGGTTGGACGGAAGCGAAACGGCCTGGGCCGCCTCGAGCACGCGGTTGATGTCATCCTCGATGATCTCGGAACCCGCATGGGAAATGGCGATGACGCCTTTGCTGTCAAATGATTCGATATGGTTTCCGCTGATGCCCACGAATACATGATGAATAGGGGCGCCCGACATACGTTCGGCGTCCTCCAAGGCGGCAGAGATATTGCTAATGGTCTCGTCTACATCAATGATGTTCCCCTTTCGCATGCCTGTGGACGGCGAAACGCCGACACCAATGATATTGGGCATCTTTCGCTCCTCCTCCATCAAGGCGATGACAGTGCGAATCTTGGAGCTGCCGATATCCAAACTGGCGACGATTTGTTCCTTAGGCATGGTACAAAGGTTTAATTGTCATTCCGACCGAAGTGGAGGAATGAATATTTTTTTTGATCTCAAGTTTTACCTCTGGAATTCAACAAAAACCTGTTGGATCAAAACACGGCAAACGTAAATCAAAATCGATAACAAAGCCAGTTTACACGCGTGATTTTCCTTTGACAAACCTTTTTTAAAAAAATCCCTGTACAAACAGGCTGAGTTCACATTTTTTATACATTTTAAATGGCTTAGCCTAAAGAAAAAATGATGAACAAATTATTTGTCTAAAAAAATGAAAATCATGAAGAAATTCTCATTCCGAGCATGGTCGAGGAATGAACAAATTATTTATTCACTTAAAAGATGATATCAAAAGAATTGAACACCGCACACCGAAACAAAGAAAAAAATTGAAATAAATTTGAAATAAATATTTAAAGATTTTGATTATAGTAAGCCAAAAAATATGAACAATAAAATTATTCATGTAACTCTTTGCAATTTAAAAGGCTCGCTTTGGATCGCCCAGGCAATCGCCCTTGAATGTACAACGTAGTATTCAAGGTCGTAGCGGGTCCGGGGCGAAGTGGCATGCACATCGATAAATGAATGGTTTTCAGTTGAATTTGAGTCCAAGCAGCCCCGGCGCATTTTCTGGATGCTCTTTTGGGCGCGCAAAAGAGCATCGCCCGTCGTGGCGAGCGACATTCGGGGGAAAAAGGGTGGTTAATGCCATATGTTGGGTGTAAAAAAAGTTCGGGAGACTTGGCGCACTTCCGTCTTCAATCGACTTCGTACTCCTTTACTTCCCCTCTTATTTTCAATAAAATTGGGGGGCTTTAAAAATTGCCCAATTCATGGACCCTTACAAAACATTAGGCGTTGAAAAATCGGCCACGGAAGACGAGATCAAAAAGGCTTACCGCAAGCTCGCTTTGAAGTACCACCCCGACAGGGCTGGCGGAAAGCAGAACGAGGATAAATTCAAAGAGATTTCCAAGGCTTACGAGATCGTGGGCGACAAACAGAAACGCGCCCAATACGACCAGTTCGGAAGCGCGGGTCCTGGATTCCAAGGCGGAGGCCAGGGGTTTGGCGGATTCGATTTCAACAATTTCCAGAACGTCAATTTCGACTTCGGTGGAGGATTCGGCGATATTTTCGACACCTTTTTCGGGGGGAGTGGCCGCCAAGCGAAAAAACGGAAAGGCCCGATCCGGGGAAACGACATCGAAATTGTGATCCACCTTACCTTCGAGGAAGCGGTATTCGGCACCACCAAGGAAACCCCTATCAGCCATTACGAAACCTGCGAGCACTGCAAGGGTATGGGGAACGAGCCAGGATCCAAAATGGAAACCTGTCCCACGTGCAATGGCACGGGCCAGCACATCCGCATCCAGCGCACTCCGCTGGGGTCCATCCAAACCGCAGGGATCTGTGAAACGTGCGATGGAGCCGGGCAGATTCCCGAGAAAAAATGTCGTGTCTGCAAGGGGGAGGGCCGTCAAATGAAGGAGGAGTCGATCAAAATCAAGATTCCCGCCGGCATCCACGACCAAGCGGCCATCCGTCTGTCGGGAAAGGGCGAGGCGGGCCTGAAAGGCGGGCCTGCGGGCGATCTGTTTGCACACATCAGTGTTCAGCCCAGCAAGGAATTCGAGCGGGAAGGCGAGAATATTCGGACCACGCTTCACATTCACCTGCTCCAAGCGGTTTTGGGCGACGAGGTCGAGGTGAACACCATCCACGGCCCCGTTCAGCTCAAGATTCCCGCTGGAACCGAAAGCGACACCCTATTCAAGCTGAAAGGTCACGGCGTCCCCAAGGTGAACGCCACGACCCGCGGCGACCATTTTGTTAAGGTGATCGTGGACGTTCCCAAGAACCTTGGAAAAAAAGAACGCGAATTGTACAAGGAGCTGGCCAAAGAGGCCGGTCTCGATATCAAGCCCCAAAACAAAGGAATATTTGGCTGATTCCTGATTGGGGAACTTATTGGGGGTCTAGTCGGAGGTCTAATTGTCAGCTACATACCCTTTTGTCCAATCAGTTCACCCATTAGTTCACCCATCAGACCTCCCATTAGGAATAAAATATGAGAATATTGGTAATAGGTGACATCATCGGCAGCCCCGGCCGCCGCGCCACAAGCGAGGCGATCCGACAGATAAGGGCCGAGCAGGAAATCGACTGTGTCATAGCCAATGGGGAGAATATTTCGCATGGGATCGGCATGACCAAGAAGAATTTTTTGGAAATGCGTGAGGCGGGCATCGATTTCTTCACCACGGGCAATCACATCCTCAAAAAACCCGATATTTTCCCAGAAATGGAGAAAGAGGAGGTTCGGGTGATTCGCCCAGCCAACTTCCCCCCGGGAAACCCTGGAAAGGGATATGAAATTTTAAAAATTGGGAAGAGGAAACTGCTAATCATCAATTTGGTCGGCCGTGTGTTCATGCACTTCAATTACGACTGCCCATTCCGCAAAATGGATGAGATCTTGGAGAAATTCAAACACACAAAACTAGATGGAATCCTCGTCGATTTCCACGCCGAGGCCACCAGCGAAAAAAATGCCCTCAAACATTATCTGGATGGCCGCGTGGCTGCCCTTTGGGGCACCCACACCCACGTGCCCACGGCTGATTCCGAAATAACGGGCAAAAAAATGGCCTACATCACGGATCTCGGCATGGTCGGCCCTACGAATTCGATCATCGGGGATGCCAAGGAAGGCATCATCGAAAGTTTTTTGAAACAAACTCATTTTAAACTCGAGGTGGCCGAGGGGCGTTGTGTTTTCAATGCCATCATGATAGAACTGACCAGCCGAACCTCCTGCAAATCCATCGCTTTTATTCAAAAATTTCTAGACGTCTAACCCATCAGGCCCTCAATTAGGCCAACGATTAGGCCCACTATGAGGCCTCCAATAAGTAATCCCTATGAAGCAAAATCCCTACCAGAATCACAAATCCGCAAACGCGCCCAAAATCCTGGGGTTGATAATCCTATTGGTATTCGTTTTCGCCTTAGGGTGGAATGTGGGGGCGGGGCAAATCCGCCAAACCACCGGTACCTTTCCGATCGAAAAGCAATCGTCCCAAGTCTCTTCCAGCGACAAGGTGGACATGCAACTGTTCTGGGACGTATGGAGTTTGCTTGCCAGCAAATACGTGGATCCAACGGTGTTGGATTACAAAAACATGATTTACGGGTCCATCAAGGGAATGGTGTATTCGCTCGGGGATCCCTACACGTCATTCCTGACCCCAAAGGAAAACAAAGATTTCCAGGAAAGCATGAATGGAACCCTAGAAGGAATCGGGGCTGAGTTGACGCTCAGGGATGGGATGATCACCGTTGTTTCGCCACTCAAGGGCTCTCCGGCCAAAAATGCGGGATTGGAACCCGAGGATGTGATTTTGAAGGTGAACGGCGAAGACATCACGGATTTCTCACTTGAGCAGGTGGTCATGAAGATCCGAGGCCCCAAGGGAACCAAGGTGAAATTGACGATAGGACGAAAGGGCCAAGGGGAGCCATTCGATGTGGAAATCCTTCGGGATACGATCAACATCAACAGCGTCGATTGGAAAATGGTCGATGGCATCGCGGATATCGAGCTGAACCAATTCGGAGCCAAAACCAATGACGAATTCACCAAGGCGATCAGCGAAATTCAGCAAAAAAGCCCCAAGGGCCTCATTCTGGATCTTCGATACAATGGCGGTGGCTATCTGGACGGCGCCGTGGACATCACGTCCGAGTTCGTGGAAAAGGGGAAGGTGGTATCGGTCAAA
>PMDG01000061.1 GCA_003154375.1 Candidatus Peregrinibacteria bacterium | reverse complement strand
CAACGCAAATCTACACCCACATCACCAACAGCAAGCTAAAAGAGGTGCACGACCGGTTCCATCGGTAAAAATGCTAGTCCCTAGACCCTAGCCCCTAGACCCGTTTTTAAAACTGACATTTTTTTGACGTGCCGATGACAAAATTCCAACGTCAAAAATTCTATAATTTTGGCGTGAAAGGATATTAACCAACAAACATATGAGCAAAAATGCAAAACACTATTTGGATAACCTATTGCAAAACTGCGATTCCGTCTGTGATCTCGCCAGTGAAGAGGCAATTCAAATCGTCAATAAAATCAGAACCCTTCACGGAAGAAGGCTCGACCAGCTCGCCAAACTGTTCGAAAAAACCAAGGTAAATTCCATGATCGCTCTGGAGACCATGCTCCTCACCAACCGCAAATTCACACGATTGACCATGGCGGGCTGATCGAAAAAACCAGACATAGGTCTGGACAACGGTCCAAAGATTTTTATTTGTCCTCATCGAAAAAATCGAGAAAACGCTCCATCAGATGTGCCTTGCAGATGGCGGCGATTTTCTTGCGGGATTGTTCGATCTGCTCGGCAAGCTTTGAATCCAATTCATTCATATCGACTACCCTGCCTTCGTGATCCATGAGCCTTAAGGGATTCTCCTGAACGATCATCCAGGCATTCTTGTCACACGGCTTGNNCGGCTTGACCTGACAATTGAGGTTGGCCGAAGGGGTGGCTTTTTCAGTTACGGAAACGACCAGCATTTGGGCGTAACTGCCACTCAAAGGCGAGTCGGCGGGGATGTCTTCCCAAGAATAACTAAGGTTACGATCGCTACCTAGAAGTTCGGCTTTTTTTGCCATATCAGAGCGTCTTAAAGTGAAATATTATAGATGAGTATTGACCTGATGTCAATAAATTGATATAATATTCTATTAAAACTAACAAAAAAACCATGAACTCAAACCTTGCGTTCGACAATCTCGAAAAAATTATGGACGAGTACACGTCGGGAAAGACGTTAAGTCCAAAAATCGAGGAATTCCTTAATGACTGCGAGCTTTTGGGCGATGATAAACGAAAAAAACTAGCTGTGACTTTGGCTAGGATGAAAATCGACACGGTCAAAAAACTGGAGACCCAACTATTGCGAGTGGGCCGAAGCCTGGTCCTTGATCTTTTGAGCTCCCCCGATCATGCCGAGAAGTTAACTCAAAAGATCACAGCTGAAAACGTAGAGGCGCTGGTTCAAAAATACAAAACCAATCATGCCATTCAGCTCTTGTCGGAACTGCCCCCTAAGGATCAGGTAAAGGCCTTGAACAGGGCAGGAATCAAGGTCATTCCCCAACTTGACCCCGCCAACGAATTGTTGATGCAAAGGGTTATAAACGCGGTTGGAACCGTGATGACGGGGATTGGTGAAAAGGGGGGTGGAAGGGGGGAGATCCTGATCCCGATGGGTGGGAAATCAAGACGCTAATCTTAATCGTATAGACCACGGATTGACCACGAATCGACTTGGTTTTGGGTCAATTCGAGGTCTATTCGGTGTCCATTCGTAGTCAATTCGGTTTCATTTCATTAGCCCCTCGATCTCGGCCAGCACCTCCGCCGTCAGCTCGACCCCCATCGGCACGGGGATCAGTCTATCTCCAATTTGAAGTTGGACTTTCTGTTTGCCGGGATGCCTCTCGAAAAGGAGTTTTAATAGCAGGAAGAATTCCTTCCCCACCTCACGGTTAACAAGAATGGTGTGAATCGTATCCTTTTGTTTGGCATTCTCGGAAATCAACGGTCCACAGGCAATAGTGTCGATGATCGGCTTAACCTTTTTATCATCCACATGTAACACCTCCTCGGCCTTCGCCACCTCAAAATCCTCCACATCTTGCCGATTGGCCTTGTCGATGGTCTCGCCCTCGGTCCAAAGCCCTTCCTTCTTGGCAACAGCTTGCAATTTGTCCAAAGGCACCGCGGTGACCTTATTCACAATAATCTGTAGGTCGGCGTTGCGCTTTTCCAGGGTTCCTTCGATGATCAAGATCGCATCATCAACCAATACTCCTGAGCACTCGCCATAGGTCTTGGGGAAAATGACCGCATCCGCCTTCCCGAACGGGTCCTCGATGGACAACATGGCCATGTTGTCGCCCTTCTTGGTGACCACCTTGCGGAGAGAGGTGACAAGCCCGCCGACTTTGATGGGTTTGCCCACGGTTTTTGTGTGCAATTGATCCAAGGGGATTAGTTTTCGTTGAAAATATTTCTTGAGTCCAGCCAAAGGATGGGAACTGACATACAAGCCCAAATAATCCTTTTCCCATTTCAGGCGTTCGGCTGGGGTGGCAGGCTCGACTTTTGGCAACTCCAAATGCTCGATTGGCGTCGTCTCGGCAATGCTGTCGAACAGGCCCGCTTGGCCTTCCAAATGCGAGGCATCTGCCTTCTTCCCGAACTCCGCAACCAATTCATAATTGAGACCAATCTGCTTCCGTTCCCCAAGGCTATCCATGGCGCCGCAATAAGCCAACGCCTCGATCGATTTCTTGTTGAGCACCTTGGCCGGCACGCGCCGTGCGAAGTCTTCAATGGATTTGAATTTGCCCTCTTTCTCCTTGGCCTCGATGATCACGCGGACCGATTCGTCGCCCAGACCCTTGATAGCAGAAAGCCCAAAGCGGATTTTGCCGTCCTCCACATACGTGAACTTGGACAAACTCTCATTCACATCTGGAGGCAAGACTTTAATGCCCATCTGGTCGCATTCACCGATTTCGATCACGATGCGGTCGGTGTTGCCGTAATCCGCGGACATGAGCGCGGTCATGAACTCGGTCGGATAATGCGCTTTCAGGTATGCGGTCTCGTAGGCGATCATGGCGTAGCAGGCGGCATGGGATTTGTTGAACCCGTATCCGGCAAACGGCTCTACGACCTTCTCAAAAATCATCACGGCCAAATCGCGCTTGTAACCTTTGTTGACCGCGCCAGTGATGAATTTTTCCTTTTGCGCTTCCAGTTCCGCGGCGATCTTTTTGCCGATGGCGCGACGGAGCAAGTCGGCCTCGCCCAGCGAAAAGCCCGAGAATGCCTGCGCGATCTGCAGAATCTGCTCCTGGTAGATGGCAATGCCGAACGTGTTGCTGAGAATCGGCTGTAACGAAGGATGGAGGTAATGGACTGCGTTGGCATTGTGTTTGCCCTTGATGTAATCGGGGATCCATTCCATGGGTCCCGGGCGATAGAGGGCCACCATGGCAATGATGTCCTCGAATTCGGTGGGTTTCAGTTCTTTCAGATAACGTTTCATGCCCGAGGACTCGAGCTGGAACACGCCAGTGGTCTCGCCACGGGCCAGCAGGCTGTAGGTTTTCTTGTCCGTGATGGAAATCTTTTTCAAATTGATCTTCTTCCCCTTGGTTCGCTCAATGATCTTGAGTGCCGTCTGCAAAATGGTCAGGTTCTTGAGCCCCAGGAAGTCCATTTTGAGCAGGCCAAGCGTTTCAAGCGACTTGGCCTCGTATTGGGTAATGATTCCTGTTTCATCCTTGGGAGGATGCTGGAGCGCCGTGTATTTGGTGAGCGGTTCATCGGCAATGACCACGGCGCAGGCATGGACGGAAACGTGGCGAACCGCACCCTCGAGTTTGAGGGCATTGGCCATCACTTGCTTGAAAATATCGGATGACTCGCTCTGTTGCTTCAGTTCCGGAGATTGCTCCAAAGCCTCGTCGAGCGACGTGCCCGGCTTCTCGGGAATCAGCTTGGCGAACTCGTTCATTTCACTGAACGGCACACCAAGCACACGACCGACGTCTTTGACCGCCGCGCGGGCCGCCATAGTCCCGAAGGTGCAGATCTGGGCCACACGATCGCGACCGTACTTCTGCGCCACGTACTCGAGCACTTCTTCGCGCCGCTCCACCGAGAAGTCCATGTCGATGTCGGGCATGCTCTTGCGGCCCGGGTTGAGAAAGCGCTCGAAG
>PMDG01000009.1:9192-10111 GCA_003154375.1 Candidatus Peregrinibacteria bacterium | reverse complement strand
ATCGGCTCACGGAGAAAAAGAGCCTGCTGTACGGCTCCTCGCGCGTGCAGGATTTCAATTACCAGTATGACCCTGTCGGCAATTTGATGAAATTGGACGACCAGAGCAACGGCATCACCAGCAAGACCGTGGATTACCGTTACGACGACTTGTACCGATTGCTCGAAGCACGCTACACCAACACGGGAAACCAGCAGATGACGGTTTCGAATTTCCAGTACGACCCCATCGGCAATATGACGTTCAAATCGAACCTGGGGCTTTACGAATACAAGGCCGACAACCCGCATGCCGTGACCAAGGCGGGAACCAAAGTTTTCAGTTACGACTCGGCGGGAAACATGATCCAGCGCGATGGCAAAACTTACCAATACGACGAATTTGGCCGAATCACAAAGATAGGCGACGAGGAGGCCTACCAGTATGACGAGGCGGGCCAGCGTATTCTCAAGACCGACCTGAAAACAGGTGAAAACATGATCTATGTGAACGACCTGTTCGAGTCGAAACTGAACGAGGACACCAAATACGTGTTCGCGGGCAAACTGAAGATCGCCAAAGTGACGCGCAATACTGTGGCTGGACCCACCGTGGATCCTGTGGGGGATCCGATCAGCGATCCGACCGTGAACTTTAGCGGGACCAAACCCGCCGATCTGTCGTTATGGCTCAACGGCATCGAGATTTTGGCTGCGGGACCTGAGACAACCTGGACGCACTCGGCCAACTTGGTTCCTGGCGACAACACGTTTGATTTCTACACCCGAAAAGATGCGGACACGGTGAGCCGAAAGGTGACGCTAAACCTCCATTACGAGGTACCAGCGGCCACGGTGGAGCCTGTGGATTCGCCACAAACCATCACCCATGTGACACTAAAGGGAACCAAGGGCACAAACACGGCCATCTGGATCAACGG
>PMDG01000009.1:0-9156 GCA_003154375.1 Candidatus Peregrinibacteria bacterium | reverse complement strand
TTCGACCAGCCTGTGAAAGCCAATCCGCTTTCGATCAAAGGAACCAAGGCCGCCGGCATGGGTATTTGGATCAACGGCGAGGAAACAGTGAAGGCGAATGACGACCCCACATGGACCACCCGACTGAAACTGGCGAAGGGAATCAATCAATTCAGCGTGACCGCGAAAAACGAATTCGGACTGGAAAGCAACGCGGTCCTGCTCACGATCCCCTACGACACCAATGCACCGTCGCTTGACCCTATAAGCTCGCCGACAAGCCTGACGATTGTTCCGCTCACCGGCAGCAAACGTGCCTACACCGGCATTTGGATCAACGGCAAAGAGACTGTGAAAATGGATCCCGAGGAAGTGTGGGCAACCACGGTTCGCCTGACCGACCTGCACAACCAATTCAGCATTTCGACCAAGGACGAGGAAGGACTGGAAAGTGAAGCGATCAACCTGGCGCTGGACTACGATCCTGTGGCTCCAGTCGCCGACGTTCTGCCTGCCATGACTTCAAACAACCCCTACACTCTGAGCGGGACCAAAGTGGCTGGCACTGCGATTTGGATCAATGGCAAAGAAGCTGTACCGGCCGATGACACGACCGTGTGGTTCGCGAGCGTTCCGCTAACCGAGGGTGAGAATTCGATCCAAATCAAATCCGTCAGCCCGTTTGGCATTGAGAGTGAATCCGTGAAGCTAAACCTTTCATACGCACGACCCGCCTACAATCCCAATCCCACATCCTCCGGCGGCGGAGGCAATTATTCCCAGGATCCGATCCTCCTCAAGCGCATGGCCGAGCAGAAAGCTCAAAAGGACGAACTGGTCGCATTGGAAAAAATCGCCAAGGGCAATGGGGCCATAGATACGACACTGCCTGTTTCCGACCTCGTGTTCTACAACCAAAGCGGCGACCGAACCAACACACCCAAATCGCTCTGGCCCACAGCCAAATCCACGACCAACGTGCAATTCAAGAACCTCCAGATCGTGTATGGAAGCGACAAAACAACGCTGGCTTGGGACAAGATGAGCAAAGAAGTCGTGGCATTCGACATTTACCGAAGCACGGATCCGCTCCCCTCGGAATCGGCTAAGAACACAGCGCACAAAATCGCCACCCTTTATGTGAATGGCAAGGCCAATAAGTACCAAGACAAAATTAAAGATGGGGCACAATACACCTACCGCGTCGTGGCCCTGAACAAGGCGGGGCAAATCCTGCGCACCAGCATCATGCTGACACCCGATACGCTCTTCATTTCAGTGGATTCTGGAGATACAATCGACTTCAGAAATCACACGGACAAGCCCTTCAACAAGGTTTATATTTCCGACCATCCGCGCTTCANNGGGCACGAGCATTGCGACCAAGTGGATGAAAAGACGATGGATGTGTTCGTGGTGAAGGATGACGGTTTCATGGCCAACCTCCGAAAAATGGGAAATGACCTTTTAGGCTTGTTGGTTCCAAAAGCCCAAGCCAAGGGTGTGGATCCCGAGGAAAAAGTGGAGTATTACCTGACCGATCATTTGGGCGGGGTCGATGTGGTATTAGACGAGCAAGGCAACGTGGTCGAACGGAGGGATTACCTGCCTTACGGGGAGGAGCGAGTGCGAGTCTCAAGTGCGAGTGACGACGAAAGGCACGGGTTCACGGGCAAGGAGCTGGATTCCGAGAGCGGTCTATATTACTATGGTGCCAGGTATTACGATCCGGCTTTGGGTCGGTTCGCGAGCCTTGATCCTTTGATCCTCGGCGAGAGCGCCAAGTCGCTTCAGTCGGTTTTGTCGAACCCGCAGGGGTTGAATGGGTATAGTTATGTGATGAATAATCCGGTGAGGTATGTGGATGAGAAAGGACAGTATAGCGAGGATGTACATTATGATCTGACCCTATTTCTAGCCTCAAATTCTGGCCTTAGTTGTAATCAGGCTCAGAGCATTGCTTTCAGTGACCAATACACAGATATCAATCCTGCCACCCTCCCAGTTGANNTGGAAGCGCGAAGGGTTGGATTCAATCTGAAATCAACGTATCGTTGGGGATCACTTCCTATTATCACTTTGCAAATCGTGAAGACACACTTAACAGAATTGGTGGGGCGATGTTAGATAAATCCCTTGATGAATTTGGAACGGCGCTTCATTCATTCCAAGATACCTATTCGCATCAATACCTGACTCCGCTATCCCATGCGATACTTGGGCACAACCCAGATAAAACTGAGCTAAACGTCACCAAGGCCTATAGAATGGCCGAATCTTCGTTTTACCTTCTTAGGGGGATGAATGCAGTTGAAAATGGCTTTGGCGATAAGACCAATAAAGATTACAACGAAGAAACCAGCCAGATGTGGACCCAGATTAAAGGAAGTGTTTTGGACTATCTAAAACTTGAGAATAAATCCCAAACCAACATAGCTAAAAATGCAGCTGTAGCGAAAAACGGTAAAGAAATAAAATCGAAATAATTAACCCCAATTTTCCATGAAGCAATTCAACAAAACCCTTTGGCCTTCCATTCTCTACATCTGTTTTATAGTCTTTGTTTTTTCAAAAGGCGCACAATACTTACCGCCGGCCATTGTCATCATTGCCTCTTTTGCGGTGCCACTCCTTGTGTGGGCGAAGACAGAGAAACTCGCTAAAAAATACCTATCCCATTCTGATATTAGGCTTGTATTTCTATCTCTCGCAATTCCTGGCCTTTTGTTTGGTTTCCATTTGGCTTATGGATCTTTTCTAATGGGCCATGGTGAAAACATTGCCGGGGCAATCGTGCCGATTTCGCTAGTCTCAATTGTCGTCGGCCTTATTACTGGCTTTGTGGGCAAGGTCACTTGGGAACCCAAATGAAATTTTGCTTTTGATAGGCCTTAAAGTTTAGCCACCGTTGACCAAACCCCCCAAAACCACTACCCTACCCCACCAGCATTAAACTTATCGAGATGCAAATTACAAGAGGACAAGAAGTGGCGTTGTGGAAGCTGATGGCGGAATCGCTTGATTTGACGCACGAGGAAGATGGCATTTACGTTGGAAAATGCCCCTTTTGCCATCGTCAACACACCTTTGGAATCGACACGGTCTATTCTTCCGCTGGATGCACGGCCTGTAAGCAAGAAAGTTCCTCGCTACATCACCTCATCTGCCTTTTGCGCGATTTGGCACCAGTGCCAGATTTGGCGTGAGCAGGACGTTTGGCCTTGAGTGACTCGACCGTCTTGCGACGTATTTGGCGTGCCCCAGTCTTTGGCGTTCTTGCTTGTAACCCTATCGGCTCCTTTCGCCCCTCCACAATTGCAATTTCTTCTGGTGTTAGGCTGTACAGTTGATACACCATACTATCGATACGCTGATCGACATCCTTGACCTGCCTTTTTACAAAATCCTGCTGGTGAGGTGTTTTAGTCTTGGAAAGCTGACCATGCAATCTAAGCATTCGTTTCACAAGTGCAACTATTTTATCGTGGAATGCCCTTTCAGCTGGATCAGAAAAGTTTATACGCCGAATAGGTAGTTTAGAAATACTATTCCAAAAATATTCATAAATACCGCCACCTTTAAGCTTGCCAATATTCCTAAAACGAAAAGTTAACAACTGCGAATTAAGAAGTGCCAATAAATACTCCAAACTTTCAGGTTGGCCATTCTCAAATAATACAGTCGTATCGGTTAGGCTAATAAACTCATTATTGAAAACCGGCGCAAAACGATTTTGAGTAGCCAAATAGGGACAAACAATTTTTTTTCTTTTGTAACACTCCTTATGTAAAGGCCACGAATATTTCCACCATTCACAATTCCCCCTTTTATATGCCGCACGCTCCTTTAGCAAATTTCTATGCATTAACAAATGCCTTTGAATGCCTTTTGGCAACTGCTCAAACCTTGCAACATCCTCAGGGTATATAATGAATTCATGGCGATCCTGTATGAAATATCGTTGAATATCCGAATTTGAAGCCCTTTTAATAAAGTTTCGAGGCTTTAGATGCCAACTTAAAATTTCCCCAAGGGAGATCTCACCGAATGCTTTATTTCGACCAGTTGCCATTCCCTGACCAACCAACAACACTTTATCAAGCGCATCTCCATTCCCATCAATTTTTCCATTCAAATTGGCTTTTGCCCCTGACGCAAAAGACCAAGGGGATTCACCTAATTTTTTTTGGTCAAATTTAATATGCTCAAAAATTCTTGGATCATCAAGAATTGTGCCTAAATCATATGACTCAAGCGTATCTGCAAGTAATTTGTAAAAATGTAATGCTTTAGACTTCTTTATTTTCTGAAACTGAATTATACAGGTTGTGATTCCGATGCCACGAAAAACGTAATAATTTTGGAAATCAATTAACTCTGAAACACCTTTGCTTTTTGAAAGAAATTTTCGTAATTTATTGGCTTTATATGCCTCTAAAAAAGCTCGCGAAACAATAAAGCTCACAAAACCACCTGAAAGCTCTACAGCTTTTGCAATAAAGTAATAAAGAATATCGGTTTTATCATTATATATTTCTGGATATAGCGTTTTTATCGCTCCAAGGCGTGGATCTTTCTTCCCCCACGTATCATCNNACTCTTCATAATTTTGCCAAATTCGCTATTCCAATCAAAAGGGTTAATGAGCTCGAGCTCCTCATCGCTTGGTACTGCCTGGTCAGCATAGTAATCGGGACTAATTAGCGAATTTCCACTCTTTATATTTTCTTCAATGCTTGGAAGCGCACGCTCATGTCCGCGCAAATGCAAACTCTCCTGATTCTCCCCCTCTAAAATTTTGATATAAAGCGATAACTTTGCTACCTCAACGGCATCGNNCCTTCTGCCCTAGTTAAATACATTTCTCCACCCTTATCCGAATAAAGGCATTTCTTATATTTCTTTTGGTTTTTTTTATAATACGCCCGGTGCCAATCAATCAGATACTGAAAAGCCCCAAGAAGGAATGAGCCCGAGCCACATGCTGGATCAAGCACCTTTAACCTCGAGACTTCTTTTGGCGTTTTCCCCTTACATAACTTACCTAATGTACTTTCAACAATGTAATCAACAATATACTTAGGTGTGTACACTACTCCGTGAGCCTTTTTGACCTCCGGCTTTTCTTCAACCTTGGCATTTCCACCCTTAGTTAGCCGAATCACTTTTCCTAAAAATTGCTCATAAACATGCCCTATAAGTTCGATTGGCATTACCGAAAAATCATATTGTCCGTAAAGGCTTCCAATAATTTCCTTTAGAATCTTATCATCAATTTTTAGCTTTAAAGTGAGCCTATCCGGTTCTTCAGCGTTCATTTTTTCTTTCGCAAAGTGGAAAAGACCCGAATCATAAAAATCGTCAGCCTCAAGGAATTGCTTCAATAAGCTTTTATAGATCTTGTTATCCTTCAAATGCTCTTGTAGGCGGCCGAATCTCTCGATACCCCTATCCTGNNCGGTTTATCGTTTTGGTAACCGCATAATTTAGCTCATCCGATGAAATCTTATTTTTCAAAGCAATATTCCTCGCAAGGATATCGCGCCAATGATTAATCGTTTCCAAAAAATCATCATCAACTGTCACTGACCCTTTTTGGCTTTTTAAATTTTTAATGAATTTAGCTAGCGACCCATGTCTTATGGCTTTTTTTGAAAATAGCGACTCAATTCTATCCCACTCTTTATCAAATTCTTTAAAAGAGAAAAACTGCACGCAAGCGACCCCAGCTTTGTCACCTTTTTTAGGCTTAATATTTGTATTATAAACTGCAAACTCCTTAAAATTGGTCAGAATGCAAAGTGGCATATTGGCTGACCAACCATATCGACGCAATTGATATGCAGACTCCTTATCGTCCTTCAATTTAATCGATGATTTTTTGGCTTCTACGAAAAAATCGAAATCACCACGCCCTGTCCTTATTTGGTAATCTGGTTTTTTCTTTGAGCCTTCATCATCAAAGCTCTTCTCAAGAACCACCTCCTTGTAGTCACCAGCAGACCCCTGAATGTTCTTCATGTCCCACCCCAGTTCGCTAAAAAACAGATCAATAAATTCACTTCGGAGCTCGGCCTCTAAATAACTTGAATCTGTATATTCGTCATAGTATTCCTCAAACCTCTTGACGAGCTCAATAATTTTTTTCGGTGCGGGCATTTTTTGTTNNTTTAAAAACGAGGCGAGCAATAGCCTTTGTGCAATCTGATACGCATTAGGGCCATCAGCAAACCATTTGACTCCACCCCCTCCCCAGAATTAAGATACGACCCTTGCATTGAACCAAACTGAATTTTTTGTATCCCGATTTTTTGTATTTATGGAACTTAATGAAAAGAAGTTTGAGCAACTGAAAGAACAGGTGAGGCAACTCTATTCCGCCATGGGCGAAGTCCGATGCCCCTATTTCAACGAAAATGTGCATTTTTCGGCGGATGGCTTTTACCATATGCTCTTCAAGGGAGCCTCCAAGCCAAAAAAACGGGATCCCAAATCACAGCGCATGAGACTCAAGCTTTTCAGGCTTGCCCCAAAACTATTAGAGCTGACCAAGACCGTGCAGGAATACCATGAGGAAAAACAGTTTGTTCAGGTCAAGCTTAACAAACGCAAGGAACAGCACCTGAAAGAAATATATTATTGGGGCTTCGTAGCGATTATCGATGAGCGAAGGATTAAAGTTGTTGTTAAACAAATCGGAAACGGAAACAAGAAATTCTGGAGCATTATTCCTAATTGGGGCTCGAAAAAAACAAGCCAAGGTGAACGGATTGTTATCCATCACTCAGGAGACCTAGAAAACGATTGAATTAAAAAAGCACCTGCTTACAGCTTTTGCCGTACAGGGCTACCGCCCCACAGATGCAATGTCAAATTAGCACAACAGTGGCCAATCGGTCAAACTCACCGTTCCACGTGTCCGCTCACCGCTTCTATGCTAAAGTGAAACCATTAAATCTAAACAAACCCTATGATCGTCCGAAACCCTGACCAGCGAGTCGCCGTCCTCGTGGATGTGCAGAATGTGTATTATTCCGCCCGCAATCTTTTCAATACCAAAGTTAATTTTAAGGCATTGCTGAAACATGTGGTGCATGACCGCCTGCTGGTGCGCGCCATCGCCTATGTGATAAACGCCGAGGCCGCGGGCGAGAAGGTCAACTTCTTCGAGGCTGTGAACGAGGCCGGATTCGAGGTGAAAGAAAAAGAGCTAACCGTGTTTTTAGGAGGCGCCAAAAAGGGCGACTGGGACCTGGGCATCGCCATGGATGCCATCCGCCTTGGGAACAAGGTTGATTCCATCGTCCTCGTGAGTGGCGATGGGGACTTCTGCCCGGTGGTGAATTATCTGCAGCAATCGCTCGGGTGCCTGGTGGAGGTGGTCGCCTTTAAACATACGACCAACCACACCCTTATTGAGATGGCCGATGATTTCACGGACATCGAGAATCACAAGACGGAGCTTTTGTTCCGCTCACGTCCCGAAGGGAAGAAGCACACGACTACGACCGAGATCCCTCTTGAAAAACCCGCGCCTGTCGCACCCGCACGGCCTATTATTTCCAAGAGGCCTGCCCAGCCCAAACAAACGTTTCGGCCTCGCCCAACGCCTTCGGCAAAACCAGCGACCTTCAGACAATCGACTCCAAACAAGGCCCCCTACAAACCAAACACCTACAAGCCGAACCCTTACAAGCCTTCGACCCCGCCATCGGCGCCTTCGGCACCTTCCGCTCCGAAACCGCCGACAATGCCGCCAAGTCCGTATATTGCGTAAATTAAACTAAACCATCTCCTCCTGAGTTAGGAGGAGTGGCCTTAGGCCGAGGCGGTATGTCTGACAGCACATTGGTTACGCTACTATGCTGTCAGACATACCGCCCCTGCGCCCCGCCTAACCTAGGCGGGGATTGGTTTGGTTAGTTCGATTTCAACTTGATCGCCACGATCTCGCCCGAATTGAGCAGACGAAGCGGCGGGCCCCAGGTGCCCACGCCACCACTGACATACAATTGGAAAGTGCCATCGGCATAGAGACCCTGTTCGTGTCCATTAAAGATCCGATGCGCGAACCAACTGAAGGGAGGGAACTGACCCCGATGGGTGTGCCCTGAAAGCTGGAGATCCACACCCATGGATTTGGCGTAGGAATAATCGAGATCGGGGCTCCAATAGGCATCGGAGCGCTGGCCGATCAGACTTTGGCTTGTTCGGAGGACGTTGGTGGGCGTGTGGAACATGAGGATGGTCGGCTTTTTAGGATCGTAGCCCTTGGATTCAAACACAACCTTGGCATCTGGAGTCTGCTCGCCCAAGGGAAAATCGATGCCGACCAACTGGAGGCCCTTGATGTCTTTTACCTCGTCTTTTAGATAATCAACTTGGGTTTTGCTGAGGATTGCGATTGCGCTCTCCAAACCAAGGTAGCCTTCGTGGTTTCCCGTGACGAAATACACACCGTTTTTTGATTTGATGGCATCCAGCGGATCGATGAATCCCGCCAGATCGCCGTCCATCCCATCAAATAGGTCACCGGTGATGAGGACCAAATCGGGATGAAGGGCGTTCACCTGATCGACCACATGCTTCAGGAACCCGACCCCATTGATCGCGCCCAAATGGACATCGGAAAGCTGGACGACCGTTTCCCCTTGCCACTCTTTGGGAAGATTTTTCAGGCCGACCTCGATGTTTTGCACGACGGGATGGAAGGCGTTCCACACTCCGTAAAACGCGACCACCACCGCCAACCCAAACAAAGCCGAGGCGACTTGGAACAGGGGCAATTGGAAATGGGCGAAACGAGAAATTCCGACCACGGCCCAAATGACTACGGTGGCAAATAGCAATTGGACCAAGCCCCAAATCCAAAACGCTGAAAAGAGGTAATAAAGATTGAACAGAATGTTTCCGTGAATGCGGATCAGCAGGGCGGACAGGAAAAAACTGAATGAAAGCAAGAAAACCACCCACAGCATCGTATTTTTGGTGCCCGTGTCGGTGATGTTGAAAAAATGCACCACCGAGGCGTACAAGGCGAAGTGCGCGCCGAACAGAACCGAGAGGATAACTCCGATGAAAAGGATGAATCTGAAAATCATAGAATTATTTTACATTTAGTATTTTGAGGGACATCAGACAAATGATCAATCACCATCTTTTCATTCAGAGTGAAGT
>PMDG01000018.1 GCA_003154375.1 Candidatus Peregrinibacteria bacterium | reverse complement strand
TTCCCAGGGGCATAACCAAGCCTCAAGGCCTCTTCATCGGGCGACCTTATGCTATTGGCGGGTTCAGCCAAAGTGTGCTCAATTTGAATGAGTGGATTTTCCGTATTTTCATTCTTAAATTTGTCTCTCATAACAAACACTGTCATGCCAATGACGACGATTAGTATCAAGGTAATGATTCCGATCAGTTTTCGTTTTTTAAGCATATTTTTTTGTTAAGTTGATACGATTATAGCATGGGGACAAAACGTTTTTTCTCTGGCGAGTATCCGAAATTGAAAATCGGATACTATTAAGTGTCAAAATATTGTCAAAATTTATCTTAAATGATCAATTGTCGGGTTTCTGTCGGGTTTTTTGCACAAATCGAAAAAGCCCCCGTTCATCATGCAGAGACGAAGCGAGAGCTTTTGGGGGAAGCAAAATTTCAGTTCTTTGCTTCTTCCAGCGTCACCTTCACATCCATCGTCTTCCCGCTACGCCACACTTTCAGGGTCACGGTGTCGCCTGGCGCTTTGTTCGCTATCATGGTTTGGAGGGGCGAGTCGGGGGTCACTTTGGTTCCATCGACCTCAAGGATCACGTCTTTCATCTTGAGCCCCGCTTTCTCGGCAGGGGAGCCGGGCACGACCGCGAACTCGCCTGCGGCTTCATTGCCCGTGAGGAGCGCCCCGCCTTCGACATCGATTTTGAGCTCCTTGGCTTTGGCCGAGTCGAGCAAAATGTATCGCACTCCAAGGAAAGGCCGAACGATTTTTCCATTTTCTTTCACATTTTTGATCAACGGTTTAATGTCATCGATCGGTATGGCGAAGCCAATGCCTTGCGCGCCACTGGCAATGGCCGTGTTCACGCCCACCACCTGCCCTTGCAGGTTCACCAATGGTCCGCCCGAGTTCCCCGGGTTGATGGCCGCATCGGTTTGGAGCAAGTTGGCCAAATTCTCGGATCCGTCAGAGGTTCCAGCGGTGATGGTTCGTCCTTTGGCGCTAATGATGCCCGTGGTCACGGAATTCTGGTACTCGGCCAATGCGTTCCCGATGGCCACGACCCGTTGCCCGATCTGGAGATCAGCCGAGCTGCCCAACTCAACCGTTGGGAGGTTTTGCGCCTTCTTATCCTTGCTGTCTTTCATTCGGATCACCGCGATGTCGTTGATCGTGTCGCGACTCACCACTTCAGCGGGATATTCGGTGCCATCATTCGTGACCACCGTGAAATCCGCCTCGCCATCGTCCACCACATGGCGGTTGGTGAGAACCAATCCATCAGCAGTCACGATGAACCCGCTTCCGCCCCCGATCTTTTGTGTGGATTTTTTGACATTGCCTTTGTCGTCTTGCTGATATTGGGGTTGAGGCTGATTGTCACCAAACGGGTCGTTCATGTTGAAAAAGAAGTCGTTGGGGTTGAAAGCGCCTTGGCGATAGAGTGGCAGATCCTTGCTGACCACGATACTGACCACCGCGGGGCTGACCTTTTTCACGGAATCGATGATGGCGGAATCCTCGGATACGATTTTTTCCTTGGGTGTTGGTGATTGGGTGACGGGGTTGGCCGAAGTCGCGCCTTGGGGATTGTAAAGGCTCATAGTCAGGGCGCCGCCTAAAAATCCGCTTATGATCGAAAGGGCGACGACCAGCACGAGGAGTCCATGGGGTTTCTTGGAATCGAACATAGGTTTTGGATTTAGTTTTAAGGTTGACCCTATCGTAAAAAAACAGTTGGGATTTTTCAAGTCCCCTCTGTCAAAAAAACGTCAATTTCATAATCTCAAGCGCGTGTCGCAAGTCTCAAGGGTCGCATGATTTCATTCCTTGAGACTCGCACATGAGACTTGAGACTTTTAATGGATCATCTTCAAAAACTTCGCTTCGTCGATGATCGGTACTTCCAGTTTCACCGCCTCGTCGTATTTGCTTCCCGGCTCGGTCCCCGCAAGCACAAAGTCGGTATTTTTGCTGACCGCGGCTGCGGATTTCCCGCCGTTAAGTCTGATCAATTCCTTGGCCTCGTCTCGGCTTAGGGTGGGCAGGGTTCCGGTGATCACAAAGGTCTTATCCTTCAGTTTGTGGCTGAGTGCCTTTTTCTCGATCGTCAGTTTCACGCCGGCTTTTTGGAGCTTATGGAGGAACGCGACATTCTTTTTGTCGTGGAACCAGTCATAGATGGCTGGGGCAACGGTGTCGCCGATCCGACCGATGGCATTGATTTCCTCGAGGCTCATTTTCTGGATTTCATTGAGCAGGTCCTCGATTTCCGCGACCTCAACCTTTTTGGATTTGGGTGCTTCTTCGAACAGGCTCATTTGGTCCCGCTTCTGGGATTCNNTTCTCCTCGCCGATGTAGCGGATGCCCAAGGCATAGATGAAACGCGGAACGGAGATGATTTTGGCTTTTTCAATAGAATCGAGAAGGTTCTGGGTTTTCTTGTCCTTGAACAGGTCGAGCTTCACCAAGTCGTCATATTTCAGCGTGAAGAAATCGGCGGCGTCACGCACCAAATTCTCGTTGATGAGCTGTTCGATGATCTTTTCGCCGAGTCCCACGATGTCGAAGGCGTCACGGGAAACAAAATGGCCGAGCTGGAGCTCATGCCTTGCAGGGCATTCGGGGTTCACGCATCGGCTGGCCACCTCGCCCTCGGCCCGTTCGATCTTTCCATCGCAAACCGGGCATTTGGTCGGCATACGGAATTTCTTTTCTTTTCCTGTCCGAAGTTCCTTGAGCGATTGCACGACCTCGGGAATCACGTCGCCGGCCTTTTGGATGACCACGGTGTCGCCGATGCGTACATCCTTGCGGTTGATCTCGTCCTCGTTGTGAAGGGTCGCGCGGCTCACGGTGGAGCCCGAGACCTCGGTCGGCTTCAGGATCGCGACAGGGGTGAGCGCACCTGTTCGGCCAACTTGAACCTTGATATCCAAAATTTGGCTGGTGGACTGCTCAGCAGGAAACTTGTAGGCCACGGCCCAGCGCGGGCATTTGGCGGTGGAGCCTAGCAGTTTTTGGTGACGCACATCGTTCACTTTCACCACGATCCCATCAATATCGTAGGGGAGTGAATCGCGTTCCTTTTTGACTTTGTTGAAATGATTAAAAATTCCTGTCATTCCGACCGAAGCGGAGGAATGAACAAAATTTTTGTTCACACAGAAACCGAGTTTCTGAAGCAATTCCAAGAGTCCTTTTTGAGAGGTTGGGGCCTGAATATTAGAGTCTCCGACAAAATTGAGAATGTAAAAGAACATCTCAAGGTGACGGCTGGCAGCAACCTTGGGGTCGAGTTGGCGTACAGTACCTGCCGCTGCGTTTCGGGGATTGGCAAACGGTTCCGCTTCATGCTTGTTGATCTCGGCCAACGCCTTTTTGGTCATGAACACCTCGCCACCCACTTCGATGATCGGATAATCCTGAAGCTTAACGCCATCGACCTCGAAAAGTTCCATGGGCACGCTTTCGATGGTTCGAACCGTATGGGTCACATCCTCTCCGTGTATGCCGTCGCCTCGGGTCAGGGCCTTGGTGTATTTCCCCTTCTCGTAAATGATCGAGATGTTGAGTCCGTCGATCTTGAGTTCGCTCACGTAGTCCAGTTTTTCGCCAGGCACCAGCTTTTGGTTCCGTTCCTCCCAGTCGCGTAGCTCCTGCTCCGAGAAAACATCCATCAGCGATTGCTTCGGAGTGATGTGCTTGATCTTGGCGAAACGTGAGCCAAGAGGGGCCCCGACGCGTTGGGTGGGGGAATCGGGGGTGACGAATTCGGGAAACTGGCCCTCCAGTTCGATCAATTCCTTCTTGATCTTGTCGCGGGCCGCCTCGGAGACGTCGTTCTTGTCCAGCACGAAATAGTCTTGGTTCCATTTTTTGAGCCATTCCTTCAGTTTGAGGATCCGTTCGTGGGCTTGTTTTTTGTCCATGGTTTTTTCGAAAAGATTTGACCCTATTCTATCAGAACATCCAACACTTGAAAATAAGAGTGAAATTTGGTATAATATATAGATTAAGTTTTTTGTGACCAGCCGCTAGTGCCTAGGCAGTTCCTAGCGCTGTGTGCGAATCCTAGTCCCAAATCCCCAGTCCCTAGCCCCTTTCGTATGTTAGAAGCCGACTTCAAAAATCTATTAAACGAGGTGATCGATTCCTCCTCCCCGGACCTGCATTTCCAAGTGGGGCAGAATCCTGTTGTTCGTCTAAAAAACGGCAGCATCTCCTCGGTCGACAAATACCCGATTCTGACAAAGGAGGATATCGACGGAATCATCAACCTGATCACGAACGAGGAGCAGAGGAAGCGCTTCCAAGAGCATTGGGAGTTCGACTTTTCGTATGCGATCGACGGAAAGGGGCGTTTTCGCGTCAATATTTTTCAAGAGAAGAATGGCCCATCGATCGCTTTTCGGTCGATTTCCCAGCATATCCCTTCAATGCCAGAGATCGGGCTGGGTGGCCAAGAGATCGAACGGCTTCTCATGTTGAGGCATGGATTGATTCTAGTGACCGGCCCCACAGGCATGGGAAAATCAACGACGCTCGCGGCCATGGTCGACTACATCAACCAGAACAGGAACGGCCACATCATCACCATCGAGGATCCGATCGAGTATGTTTACAAGAACAAGAATTCCCTGATCACCCAGCGCGAGGTGAATGTGCACACCCACAGCTTTGCCAACGCCATTCGTGCGGCCCTGCGCCAAGACCCGGATGTGGTTCTGGTGGGAGAGATGCGCGACCTCGAGACCATCGCTGCCGCGGTCACCCTGGCCGAGACGGGACACTTGGTGTTTTCCACTTTGCATACGCCCGATGCGGCCCAAACCGTTGATCGTATCATCGACGTGTTCCCGACCACCCAGCAACAGCAGATCCGCACTCAGGTGGGCACCACGCTCAAGGCGGTCATCTCGCAGGCGCTTATGCCTCGGTTGGATGGTAATGGTCGTGTGGCGGCGCGTGAGATCATGATCACGAACGACGGTATCCGAAACTGCATCGTTCAGGGGCAGACGAAGCAGATCTATTCCATGATCCAGATCGGCCAGCAAGAAGGAATGGTCCTGTTGGACCAGTCTCTTGAGCGGTTGGTCCGTGCGGGCATTGTGTCCAAGGACGACGCACTTTCAAAGGCGACGGACATCGAAGCGTTGTTGATGAAGTTGAGCGACGTCTGATTGTCATCCTGAGCGCAGTGGCACGCAACGAAGGATCTCCCTTCAAGCCTTCGGTTAGAACTGGTTATCTGCAAAATGGGAGATTCCACGTTTCGCTCCGCTCCACTCAGAATGACAAAAAAATGTGAGTAACATCTAAATAAATACAACCAATATGGAAGAGCGAATGACCCGAAATCCAGAGGCTGTGCCAGAGGTGCCTGAGGAGCAAAACGAGAAGGAGCTCGCGGCCTTGAGCTATTTGTGGATTTTCAGCGTGATCCTTTTGGTAGCCAAGCGAGGCAACCCGTTTGTTCAGCATCATGCCAGGCGAGCGACTGTGCTGTTCGCGCTTTCGCTGTTGTTTTGGTTCGTCTCGTGGCTCCAATACGGTGAATTTTTGATTCTCGCCCTCTCACTGTTCGGCTTTATCCAAGCCGCTACCGGCAACGAAAACCACACCCCGGTCCTCTCGGAAATCGCCGATGGAACTTTCGGCAAAAAGGATTTGAAGCACTACTATATGAAGGCCAAGGATGGCTCGATCAAGGTGATCAAGCCCGATTACGTTCCGAATCCAATGGAGGCCGAACGGAAAGTCGAGACCGCGCCCGAAGTCCCCGTGGCAAAACCCGGGGTGGTCGAGATCGAGGAGGAGAAGCTTTCGGCCACGTATCATCGCCTCACCGAGGACGAAAACGAGGTCCATCGTCTGGAAAACGAGGTCAAACGGTTGGAGGCCGAAGTGGCTTCGATGAAGAAATAATCGGATTCGAAATTTGAAATTCGGGAATCAGTTTGGATTTTCTCGTTTTGACGCTAATCGCTAATAGCTAATCGTTAATCGCTACAAGGTGAACATCGAGCAGTTCATATCAAAGCTTGAGTCCAGCGACGCCTACCAGAACAACAAGGCGGTGCGGAGGCTCGTGTCCGAGAGCCGCCAGGTTTTGATCGACCTTGCCGGCGGCGGCGACCGCGATGCTTTTATGGCCGAATTTGTGAAATTCAAAGATCAGCTCGATATCGCCCTGAAACCCCTCGCCGCCCCTTCCGCCGAGACCGTCCCAGCTTCCCCAGAGGCCAACGAGCTAATCGAAAAGCTTAGTCTGCGCGAGCAGTACGCCACCTGTCTAAAAACCCTCAGCTTTTACGGTTTCCTCGGCGAGAATGGCGAAGCAAAGAAGGGCGACGTCCCGCGCCCCTCGTTCGAAAAAGCCATAGCCGTTTTCACCCCCGAGATGCTCGCGCTCGCCGCCACGTTCCAGGAGCCCACGCTGCTCCTCGTGCCCGAAACATCTTTCGTGGCCAAGGTGAAGGCCATCGATGCCCACAAGGCAATGAAGGGGCAGGTCGACACCTATCAGACTGACCTGTACAAGAAATCCGATTCCGGCTCCGAAACCATCACGGGCTGGAAGGCCGTGATCGTGGACGGCGCGAAGGAGATGCCGCTCAAGGAGGACGACGATACGGAGCTTACGTTCGCGGAACGCATCAAAAACCGCAAGACTAAGCCCGGCGAGAAGGGCATGGAGCGCCACGCCTACGCCCTGCTCATGATGGAGTCGCTGAGGAAAGGCGAGCCGATAGACAAGGACACCTATACCCTGTTGGACGATGACCCCGCCTTGTCGGCCTCTGGCGTGCCGCGCGCGTACTGGTACGATGACCTTCGGCGGGTGCGCTTCGATGCGTACGGCCCTGGCGTTGTCCTTGGCGCCGCGCGGTTGCGGTCTGTGGTGGGGGGTGATGTGGTGCTGAGCGCAACAAAATCCTCTGAAAGTACTGAAAATCCAGAAGTGACTTCCGAAACCTACAAGGTGGTGGTCGACTATTTCCTCGATATGCCCGAGGCGATCGCAGCCGGGGAGTACGACAACACCAACCCAGACATCACCGACGAGCATTTTCCCCCGTATTCAATCCCTCAAGATTACGAGCCCTTTGAAGTCGAGATCCACCTCGTCCATTTTGGTCGTGAGGTCACGACCGCCGAGGTCATGGCCGAACTCGACCGCCTGGGCCTTGCCCCAGCCACCTTGCCTGAGCTTCTGGCTCTAGGCGCGGCTTTCCCCGACCTTCAGCGGAAGTCTTGGATCGCGGCCCTAGGTTCGCGATGGTCGAGCCCTGGCGGCAGCGTCCACAGGCCGCTCCTCAGCGGGGACGACGGCGGGCGTGAGCTCAGCCTGTACTGGGACGATCCCGACGACGGGTGGGGCGCCGACTATCGCTTTGCCGCTGTTCGCAAGTGATTGGCCTCTTGGTTTTTTGGTTCTTGGTTTCTGCCTTTTCGAATGACAAGGTAGGATTTTTTATATGGGTAGGTTCCGTTTGACCCCAACCCCCCAAAGCGATCGCGCTTTTGGGCTGTTCCGGTTGGACGCGATTCGGATTGACAAAATAGATGTTTAGATATAAAATACATCAAATGTCAACCTACCCCTTGCGGGCGTGGGCTGGCGAGTGTTCATTGAAATCATTTGCGAACAATTGTTCCATTGGTCCTGGCTTTCAGTCCGTCGCGGCGGATTGTGAGCCGTGGCCAATGGATGCACGGTTTTTGAACTCGGCACGTCTGCCTCGGCGGACCTGCTTTTGCGTTGGGTAGACAATGAGGAGTCAGAAGCTGGAAAAGATGGGTAAGACTGAAGCCTACAAGGTGCCCGTCGATTACTCTCTCGATGTGTATGAGGCGATCGAGGCCGGGAAATACGGCAAGGTCGACGACGAAATCGTTTCCGAGGTTTTGGAGCTCGATGGGCCTATTGGGCATATCGGCAACAACGCTATCAAGTTAACCTCCGAAGGCTATCATCTCGAAGGTTGCCACCCGAAAAAACACTACCGCGTCAGACGGGTCTTGATCCATTTGGTCCACTTGGGCCGTGAGGCAACGACCCTTGAGGTCCTAAGCGAGCTCAGTAGGCGCAACTTGCGTCCTGCGACATTGCGGGAACTGTTGGCCCTCGGCGCCGCACAACCCGTGCTGCAGCGTGAGTTCTACATCGTGGCCCTAGGTTCCGGCTATTGGTTCAGTGATGATCCGGACAGTTTCGTTGGGCCGGTCCTGACCCCTTTAGGTGTCGCCGTGGAACACGAATTCGGTAAGACACGGTACAATGATGGTCGGTGGAGTTCCGCCTACCGTTTCGCAGCCGTTCGCAAGTGATTTGGTTTCCTGGTTATTGTGGCTCTTGGCCCCCGGCACGTTTCGGGGGTTGCGAGAGCCAAGCCACGAGGCCTCTGCCCCGCCTTGTCGAAAGACAGGCGGGGCTTTTTTAGTAAGTTTTTTTGAACTCGCCTATCGCTTATCGCTGGTCGGTTCCGTTTGACCGTGGACCCCCTTAGCGATAAGATGGAGTCCGAACAAAAATAAACCCATCCATGGTCAAACGCATCATGCTCAAGATTTCGGGGGAGGTGCTAGGCGACAGGCGCGGCGAGGGGATAGACCCTCAGGCGCTCGTTCGGATTGCCACCGAGATCTCAAAGGTCCACAAGGCCGGGTTCCAGATGGCGGTGGTGGTGGGCGGGGGGAATCTGTGGAGGTATCGCGACACCAAGGAGGTCGGCATCGAGCGCACTACCTCCGATTACATGGGGATGATGGCCACGATCATGAACGGGGTGGCGCTCCAAAGCGCGCTCGAGAAACTGGGCACCCATTGCCGTGTGGCAACAGCGATCGATCTGCCACAGATCGCCGAGCCGTACCTGCGTCGCAAGGCCATCCGACATTTGGAGAAGAAAAGGGTCGTGGTCTGCGCAGGTGGCACCGGGAACCCCTATTTCACCACCGACACCGCGGCCGCGCTTAGGGCGGTGGAGCTCAACTGCGAAATCATCCTGAAGGCCACCAAGGTGGATGGCGTCTACGATGCGGACCCCGAGAAGGTGAAGGGGGCCAAGCGGTACGACAAGTTGAGTTTCGACGAGGCGATCCGAAAGAATCTCCAGGTGATGGACCAGACCGCGTTCTCGCTGTGCCGCGAGAGCAAGCTCAAAATCCTGGTATTCGATATGCACAGGAAGAATTCCATCCTGGAGGCCGCGCAGGGCAAAAAGGTGGGGACTTTGATTTCGTAAATAGAGAAGTGCTAAAGTGCTTAAGTGCTTAAGGGGTAAGTGCGTTGTGCAGGAGTGAATCGTAATAGTCTTAATAATCCTAATAATCGTAATAATCCTTATTATATGACTGAACCCATCATCCAAGAGCTCAAAACCAAAGGCGCTGCGGCGATTGAGCATTTGCAATCCGAATTTTCAAAACTCCAGACCGGGCGCGCCAGCGCGGCGTTGGTCGAGACCATTATGGTCGACAGCTATGGCACCAAGATGCCTTTGAAGTCGCTTGCCAACATCACGGTTCCAGATGCCAAGACGATCTCCATCCAGCCTTGGGATCGAGGCCAGATCGCCAGTGTGGAAAAGGCCATCCGCGATTCCAGCCTGGGTCTGAATCCCATGAACAACGGGATTGCCGTTCATCTCAATTTGCCCCCGCTCACCGAGGAGCGCCGAAAGGAGTTGGTGAAGGTGTTGTTCAAATATGCCGAGGAGGCCAAGATCGCCATCCGCAATTTGCGCCACGACGCGTTGGGCAAGCTGAAGGCCATGGAAAAGGACAAGGAGATCGGCGAGGACACGATGCTGGTGGCGGAGAAAGAGGCCCAGAAGCATGTGGACGCATTCAATCTTCAGATCGATGAGGCGGCCAAAAAGAAGGAGAAGGATATTATGACTGTTTAACTCAATCAAGAATTATGAATTGAAAATTATGAGTTGGAAAAAAACTCATAATTCATAATTCTTAATTTTAAATTTTAAAATGATCATCACCATCATCGCCTTCATCGTCATCTTCTCGATTCTCATCTTGGCGCATGAATGGGGCCATTTCACGGCTGCGCGTCAGGCGGGCATTAAGGTGGAGGAGTTCGGCATTGGTCTGCCGCCCAAGGCGAAGGTGCTCAGGAAGGACAAGCATGGCACCGAATACACGTTGAACTGGATTCCGTTCGGCGGCTTTGTTCGTTTGTACGGGGAAGACAGCACGGATTCAAAGACGCTCAAGGATAAACACAGCTTCGCCTCGAAAAGCGCCTGGAAACGGACTACGGTTATTGTTGCAGGCGTGCTGATGAACTTTGTGCTCGCATGGCTTTTGATCACCATCGGTTTCACCATTGGCATGAAGCCTTTTTTGGCGACGCAGGGCGACATCGATCGCGCCGTGAGTTCAGGGGTTGTGGAAACGAAAAAAGTGTTCTTTGTGCACGACATCGATTCGGCTTTTCCTTTGGCCAAGACGGAACTCAAGAAAGGCGATTCGATCACTGCGGTCAACGGCGCGCCTGTAACCGAGAAACTGGACCTGGCCCAGGCGATCAAGCCCGATTCGACTGTTGCGCTTTCCTACCTGCATGAAGGGAAAGAGAAGTCGTTTCAGGTTCAATCCAATGCTCTCGGAAAGCTGGGCATGACCATCTCGCTCGAGGATTTCGTGGTGAAGGTCAACGAGATCCGTTATCCGATTTACGAGGCGCCGTTCCATGCGGCCTTCGAGGTCTGGCGCCTTTCCGGCCTTACGATTGTGATGCTCGGGAACGTGGTCACGACCTTGGTAACCAAACTGGCCGTTCCCGCAGGGGTGGCTGGCCCGGTTGGCATCGCGAAGATGACCCACACGTTCGCCATGCAAGGGTTCATGGCGCTGGTCCAGTTCACGGCCATGCTTTCGATCTCGCTAGGGGTCATCAACATCATGCCGTTTCCGGCGCTGGATGGCGGAAGGCTTCTTTTCATTCTGTTCGAGGTGGCCCTTCGCCGCAGGCTGAGCGCCAAATGGGAAACCATTGCCCACACCACGGGCTATGCCTTGCTGATGTTGCTGATTTTGGCCATCACCTGGAACGACATTTGGAATCTGTTTCATTAGGTTTGAACGCCCGATTTTGGATTTGATTTGCGAATAGTATTCCAATCATTTTTTAGGATCGATGCAACCGATTTCGTTACTGGTTTTTTGGCTTATTGAAGCCATTTTATCAAACATACAGTATTCGCTGTAACAAGGCTTGGTGTCCGTCAACGGGACTTCCTTGATTCGGGTTTTTCTAATGCCTAATATAAGCGGTACCAGCGAAGGAAAAACAAATAAGGAAATCCTGATCCCACCGGAACCTCGGTTTCGTTTTTGTTGCCCCCAAATCCGTTTACCGATCGCCTAATTATTCCGTTTTCTATGGAACTCAAGGATCTTTGGCTCGACATCATCAAGGAGCTTTCAAAGGAGATTCAGCGCGCCAATCTGATCACATGGTTCAGGAACACATCGGTTTTGGAAATAAAGGAAGGGGTCATGACAGTCGGCCTTCCGCTTCCTGTCTTTTTGAATTGGCACGAGGAGCATTACGCCAAGCAAACTTTGAAAGCGGCCCAGGCTATTCAGCCCGAGATCAAATCGCTGGCCTACGAGGTGGATACCGCACTTGGCGACCGAGATCCGCGCGTGGTCGATCTGGCCCAGTATTTCCCTGAAAAGGAATCCCGAAAATTGCCGAACAAGGCCGAGGTGAAGATCAATGGCGAGGTGGTGTCCAAGGCGCTCAACCCGAACTATACGCTGGAAAGTTTTATGGTTGCCCCCGAGAACCGGTTGGCCCATGCCGCGGCCATGACCGTGGCCAAGTACCCGGGCGAGAACTACAATCCATTGTTTGTGTATGGCGGGGTGGGCTTGGGCAAGACCCATCTCATCCAGGCCACGGGCCGCGAGATCCTCAAGAACGATCCCAAGAAGGTTGTGGTCTATGTGTCTGCCGAGGCGTTCACCAACGAACTGATCGAGGCCATTCCGTCCAAGAGCATGGACCGGTTCCGCAACAAGTACCGCAAGGTGGATGTGATGATCATCGATGACATCCAGTTCATCGCCAACAAGGATCGCACTCAGGAGGAATTTTTCCACACCTACAACACGCTCACCGAGTCCGGAAAGCAGGTGATCATCAGTTCCGACCGCCCCCCGCACGAGCTGACGCTCCTTTCCGAGCGTCTGGTTTCCCGTTTCGAGTCTGGCATGATCGTGGATGTGAAGATGCCCGATTACGAAACCCGTGTCGCGATTCTCAAGAACCGATGCCAGCAGGCGCAGATCTTCATCAACGATCAGGTGCTGGAGTTCATCGCATTCAACATCGACACCTCGGTCCGTGCCCTCGTCGGCGTCCTCAAACAGGTCATCGCCCGCTATGAATTAGAGAACACCGCACCCACGGTCCGCTCGGTTTCCGAGATCATCAAGCAAAGCAAGAAAGAGGTGAAGATGATGGGGTATGTCCCCAGCGATCCGACCCCCCACAAGGCAGTGACCTTGGAGCGACTTACCGATCTGGTTTCCGAATATTATTCCTTGCCCAAGAGCGAGGTCTTAAGCGAGTCCCGAGCCCGTGAATGCCTGATCCCACGGCAAGTCATCATGTATTTGGCCAAGAGCAAGCTCCATATGCCGCTCGTCAAGATCGGCGAAGGCATGGGCAACCGCAACCACACCACCGTGATGCATTCTATCTCCAAGATGGAGATCCAGCTCAAGAACGACCGCCAGCTGCTCTGTGATGTGAACGCGATCGCGAAAGAGGCGGGAATCCACTAATAAGGATTAAGAACTAAGGACTAAGTTGGTTTTTGGCTTTAAAAAACGCTCGGATGTTTCCAAGCGTCCTTTTTTTATTTCTTAGTCCTTAGTTCTTAGTCCCGAGCTATCGGGAAAATGCCTCGATGAAGCTCCCGCAGAAATGGGCCAGCTCGTATTTGATGGTTTGGACGTCATCAATGCTGATCGGTTCGTCCACAAAACGGTCGTGGATCATTTGCGAGGATCGATTGTGGGTCTTGGCGATGTCCGCCGTGGTTTTTTCGATGTGGGCCGAAAGGGTCATTTCAGCCTCGCAACGCATGCAGCGCACGTCGAAGGTGCAATCGGAACCCACGATGTCCGTGATAACGATATTGTTCGGCAAAATCCGCGTCTTACATTGGGGGCAGTCCAAGGTTTGGGAGATCTGCTCAATGATCTCGTGGATGTCGTGGTGGTTCATTGGTTTTGGTTTTTCAAGAAATCTAAACATTATAGCATTTTTTTCTCTCGAAATCAACGGTCAAAACGCCAAAAGCCCTAGACAGCGTAACGAGCGCCATCTAGGGCCAACATCTAAGGGGAAAACATTGTTCTTGTCCGAGTCCTGAGGATATGAACGGGCGTAGCGAGGAGTCGATGCGGGTCTTGTGGGTCCCGCGAGAAGCTCGCGAAGCTGAGTAAATGTCCGAAGGGCGAGACTTTGAGCGGGAAAAGGCGGGAAAACCGAAGCGGTTTTCATGGTTATCGTCTTAACTCTTTGTGGATCGGCCATTCGCCGAAAGCCAAGGTGTATAAGACGAGCACATTGATCACGGGAAGGAAGACGAGCAATCCGAAGTAGGTCGGAAAGCCAGCCTTGGAAAATACATTGCACGCAACCTTCGCGATCAATAGGCAGAGACCTATGGTGGCTAGGACGGCAAGGTTTTGGATCATGCTTTATTTTGTTAGTGCTCGATATTATTTTAACATATTAATTTATATATGTCAAATATCATAAGAGCCGATTTCGGGCTACAATCGATTCCTTTATCGAAAGATATGCAAAATCACAAGGAAATCGCGGACTGCATTTTGGCGATCGAACAGGAGGCCGACTATTCCAGCATCAAGTCGACCAATTTATTTGTGATGCATGGTAATAAGGTGACTCGGATGAGCCCCAATTATCTTTATCTGGTTGCCAAGGAATCCGAGAGGCGGGAGTTGGGTATGCCAGAGGAATATGTTCAAAGGTTGATCCAGTCGCAGAAAGAGGAGGCAGGCGTGTTGGTCGAGAAGGGGGTGGGCGAAGTGGTGAGTCTTTTATCAAACTCCAGGATCCGCTTTTCGATGTTGCTCGACACGTCTGGTGGGGTGGGGATGTATCGGGAGAATCTGGGAACCATCCAAAGATATGCGGAACGTTCTGGCGGGGATTTCGCCGCTTATGGAGGGGTTGATGTCAAAAGTATGGGGGCCTTGCTCCTAATGGCAGCCCCGAAACGTTTGCGATTCGCGCATCCATTTTCAAACATCCTATTCCATTTGCCGACAACGGATCCTGAGGCCGGGGTTTCAAAGCGCGATAGGCGTAGAAACAGGAAAATAATCAAAGGGGAAATCCGCGACCTTCTATTGGATGAGGCTTCGGAGGAAAAGCGTGCCGAGGTGAAAAAGAAGCTTGATGAAACCCTGTTGGCCGAAAAGCCCAAGACACCCGACCGGCGAGTGGTTTTTATTGGCAAAACGGCTGAGGAGTGGGGAATCCTCAAGACTCTCGATGCGAAGGCGATGGCGCGTCACTTGGTGGATAGGCACCAAATGCCCAAGGAAGTTTTGGACCAAAGCCTGATCCGCGATTTTTTTGCTGAGCTTTTCGCTCACGAAAGAAAAAAAATAGCAGGATTGTTTATGGCTATTTTCGGCAAAGAAAATGATGAATAAATAATTTATACAATAATGTACAAATTAATTGTTCATTAAAGAGTCGTCAATTGCCTTTTTTTCCGTACACAATGGTCGCCACAGGCCAATCCCGAAGAGGCATGCCCTCGAACGGAGTCATTTTTCCCATTGAGACGAAATGGTCGCTCCGAACGGTCGATCGTTTATCCAGGTCGATGAGGGTGAGGTCCGATTTGGCTTTAGACTATGTTGTAAATCCAGGGATGAGATGCGGGTATAGTAAATTCATGCGTGTTCTTGGCGAAGTTTTATTCGATCACCCACGCTTGCTATAATCTTGCCACTATGCCAAAGTATGTTTTGCGACTAATCTCCTAAAAACGAAATTTTATGTATTTTTGCGACGAAGCCGAAATCAAAGTGAAGTCTGGAAATGGCGGCAATGGTGCCATGAGTTTCCGAAGGGAAAAATACATCGATCACGGTGGTCCAAACGGTGGCAATGGTGGCGATGGCGGAAGCCTGATTTTTGAGGGGGATGAGAACATCAACACCTTGGTGGACTTTGTCTCGAAAAAACATTTCAATGCACCAAGTGGCGAGAATGGGATGGGTCGGGATATGTACGGCAGAAAAGGCGAAGACCTCATCCTAAAGGTCCCTGTGGGAACGATTGTAAAAGACAAAGCGGATGGAAAACTCCTAGCCGACCTCACGTTTCATGGCCAACGCGCGGTGATCGTGCAAGGCGGGCGCGGAGGGAAGGGCAACGCCAATTTCAAGTCTTCGACTCGTCAGGCTCCTGATTTTGCGGAGTTGGGTGAGCCTGGTCAGGAAAAGCAGCTTCATCTCGAGCTCAAGCTGATCGCGGATGTCGCTATTGTCGGCTATCCCAATGTGGGCAAGTCCACTTTGATTTCCCGTATCTCGAACGCCCGGCCAAAGATCGCGGATTATGCCTTCACGACTTTGATCCCAAACTTGGGCGACGTGAAGGTTGGGGAGACTGACTTCGTGGTGGCTGATATTCCAGGGTTGATCGAGGGGGCGCATGAGGGAAAGGGGCTCGGGATCGAGTTTTTGAAGCACATCGAGCGCACCAAGATCCTCGTCCATGTGCTGGATGCCACGCATGAGGACATGAAAGGGGAGCACAAGAAGCTGAACCGTGAGCTGAAACTGTACAGTCCCGCGCTCGCTAAAAAACCTCAGTTGCTGGTCATCAACAAAATCGATTCCGCCACCATCGAGACGCTGGCCAAGGCCAGGAAGGATTTCCGTTTGAAGAAACCTCTTCTGATTTCCGGCGTGACTGGCGATGGGATCAAGGAATTCCTTTATGCCCTCAAGGATAAGGTGGTGGCATTCCGAAAGAAGGAAAAGAAGGCGGCTCCCAAGCCGAAACCCGCATCCGAAACCGAGCCGATGGTTTTCCGCCCGCATTTGGAAATTCCCGAGATGCGCCAGTATTCGGTGAAGAAGATCGGGGAGGAATATGTGGTGTCAGGTCGCCGCATCGAGCAGGTCGCGGTCATGACCTCAACGGCACGTGGTGGCTTGATGCGTTTGTTCGATATTCTCAAAAAGATCGGCGCCTACCGCGAATTGCACCGTTTGGGCGCCCGCGAAGGCGACAAGTTCCGCATCGGCAAAAAGGTGTTTGAGTTCCGGGAGGATTGAGGGACCATGGATTATCAAATGGTAACGAAGGTGCGATTGGCCAATCGCACCTNNAAAACAAAAAAATGTCTAAAAACAAAAAGATTTTGGTCGGAATTGCAGTCGCCATCGTACTGTTTGGTGCCGCGGCTCTGTTCGGAAAGGTCCTGACAGGCGGCTCTTTCACGGCAAATTTGTTTGATTCCAATAAGGTTCCAGCAATTTCACGAGGCATTCCTATTGGGGGAACGCCGATTTCTCCAAGGCAGATGGCTGTTAAGGAACAGGTCAAATGCCTATTCGCTAACTCGAATAAGGTGGAGAAATGCTATCTCCAATCCGATAACAACACTGGTTGCTCAGGTTCGGTATCTTGTACAGTGGGCGTCTCAGGCACCACGGGCCAAAAGATGACCTGGAAAAGCTCCTGTGGCGGATACGCTGAAACCATGATGGATGGAAACAGCGAGTATGCGCAATTCAATTGTCCGCAAGCTCCAGAAGTTGGCACGGTCAACGTGGTCCAAGTCGGGGCAGTCGGCACCGTTCTCCTGACAGGCCCTTCCAGCTATACGGTCACTAGTTCCACATACAATAACCAGTCCTCTGGGGCAGGTCAGTATTCCATGAGTATCGTTCCTCCGTCCGGTTTTGCCATTTCGACGGTTACGGGCCTTAACAATAAAGTCCTTGATCCCAACACCTATTACTCACAGGATTTGGCTGGCGGCGGGAAGATCGACTTCTTTGTCAACTACAAGCAGGCCAGCACCTTGTTTGATACTACAGGGCCCGCCACCACCCCCGGTTCTACAGGGCCCGCCACCCCGACTCAGGGCTATCAGGGAGCCTGCGTGATCAGGGATGAAAACACAAACTTGCCAAACCTAAATGATCCGTCAGTCGGCAATGGGTATTCTAAGTTGAATAAGCCTGGGACATTCGCCGACATCAATGCAATCCTCTCCGCCTGCAGCAAAGAGGATTACGCGAATCTGTTTAAGCAATTTTGTGATAATAATTCCACAAAGCCCGGTCAACAACAGGTAGCCCTGTACTTGAACGGAAACCCTTATTCAACCGGCGCTTCGTTGTTCGATACAAATTTCGAACCCTGTGCCACACCCACCACCTCTGCGCCAACTCAAGCTGCGGTGACCCCCGTCTCCGCACCCATTATTCCCTGCCCCAATTCGATGAACGGCATAGATTGTGGACAAGGTTACTTGATTGGGGGTACATGCATCCCGGCCGGATTGGTCAACAGTTGGAATGACAGTTGCATTTCAAAGGGCCAAAAGTTGGATTGCAATGTCCGTGGGAACTGTCTGTAAATGATGATCTGATCCACCCGCCCCAGTCTCCTGATTATTCGGGAAAGACAGTGGGGCGGGTTTTTTGATTGTCCTGAAATTATAATTGCGCCTCTCTTCCGCTTAGGGCTTAATCAAAAGAAAGGTTCCGCACTTGAAGAAAACGTAGAAACCCAAAGCGATAAGCACAAAGGGGAAAATCCGGTGCCCGATTTTTTGGATGTGTTTCCCTGTGAATCGGTTGTTGACCAGTGAATAGCCGAAAACGCACCAGACGCCCATCATGGCTAGGAAAACAAGAATCAGGGTGAGGATCTGGCCCCATTGGCTACTGGCGAAAAGCGGAGTGTAGACCCCGATGTTGTCCCCTCCGTTGGCAATGGTCACCAGCGAAACGGACGTCAAAGTCGTGAAAGTGGAAGCTTTGGAATTGGGCAAGGTTGTATCGTCCTTCTGTTTGGATTTTTTGAGTTTTTTGAGGCCGATGAATATGGGAAAAAATCCAAAAAGTCCGATCCATGGGAGGGGGATGGCGAAGGTAGCCAGATATCCAACAAGGCTGATCGCGGACAGGGCCAGGATCCCGACGAATTCGCCAATGATAATAGGAAGGACCCTGTATCGTGGATTCGAGAAAAAAAGCGTGATCAGGAACAGGTCGTCGACATTCGTGGCTATGAAAGCCAAGACGCCGATGGAAATGGTGGAAAGAAGTGAATTCATATTTTTGTTGTGATCGTATTTTACACTCCATCGGCCATGGAAAAAAGGATACGGGGCTTGGGGTCTCGCTAAACGCTGATTCCTGAATCCTGTTTTCTGAATCCTGAATTTTAATTGCGCCTCTCTTCCACATCTGCTAAATTAAGGACGATAGTATTTAAAACTAAATTTATGAAAATCGGACGATATTTGATCGGCTTGGCTAGCGGATTGACCTTTGGCATGTTATTTGCCACCAAGAAAGGCAAGGACCTTCGGAAGGAGATTTTTGAGAAAGGATCCGATAACCATATGGAAGGCCTGAAGGTGCTTGGAAATGCATTCAAGGGCGCCGGAGCCGAGGCGATCGCTGAGCTGAGGAAGGTTTCCGAGCATGAGGATATCGCGGCGTTATTGGAAGTCTCCCAAGAAAAGATGAGGAGCTTCCTCGATGCCGCCCAGGATCGCGGTTATGATGTCGCCGGCTATGTGCAGGAAAAGCTGGAGTCTTTGGCGGCTATGGCCAAAGAGAAGATGGGAGATGCGAAGGAGGGCGCTGACCAATTCAAAAAAAGGGCGGTTCGCAAAGCCGAGGACATGAAGGACGAGGTGACGGAGAAGGTCGCCAAAAAGGTTTCGCATGTCAGAAAGACGGCGGAGAAAAAGGTCAAGAAGGTCCTGTCTAAGAAATGAACCCCATTTCGTTTAACCCTTAATTCATAAAAAAACTTTTATGACGATTTTATTGGTTGCTCTCGCGGTCGGAGTCCTCAGCATGGGATACGCCGCTTTCAATACCTTTCGTATTCTTAAAAAGGATGCCGGAACCGCCAAGATGGGCGAGATCTCCGATGCCATCAAGGTCGGCGCCATGGCGTACATGCACCGCCAGTTCAAGACCATCGCGGTCTTCGCCGTGATTCTGTTCGTCCTGCTTTCCTGGGCTTTGGGTCTGAACACCGGCATCGCCTTCGTGGTCGGCGCCTTGTTCTCGGCCACTGCCGGATACATTGGCATGAACGTTTCCGTCCGCGCCAATGTCCGCACTGCCGCCGCGGCCAAGCTTGGCCTCAGCGAGGCGCTGAATGTCGCCTTTATGGGCGGCACGGTCAGCGGTCTCTCGGTCGTCGGCCTTTCCTTGATTGGAGTTAGCGGACTTTACATTGTTTTCAAAATGATGGGGGTCGAGGAATCGACCATTCCCCATCTTCTGATCGGCTTCGGTTTCGGAGCCTCTTTGATCTCCCTTTTCGCCCGTGTGGGCGGAGGCATTTTCACCAAGGCGGCCGATGTGGGCGCCGATCTGGTCGGCAAGGTCGAATCCAACATTCCCGAGGATGATCCTAGGAACCCCGCCACCATCGCCGACAACGNNGCATGGGTGCTGATCTTTTCGAGACTTACGCTGTCACCTTGATCGCCGCCATGATTTTGGCGGTCAACGAGGGTTATTCCGTTCTGTTCCCATTGATGCTCGGAGCTGTGGCCGTGGTGGCTTCCATCATTG
>PMDG01000036.1:156-11492 GCA_003154375.1 Candidatus Peregrinibacteria bacterium | reverse complement strand
ATCCCGCCCTCCACACGCCGAACAAGGAGTTGGTCCTCGCTTAGACCAAAGTCCTTTCGAGCCAGGTCAACCTTGGGGGTGTTGAGCGAAATGGTCTCACTAACCCAATAATGGATCGGATCACCGTAAAGAGCGGACAAGTGTCCGCACTCGCGAATATCCCAATTGTGAATCGAAACACGTCCCGATCCGACCACTTCATCCAGCACCTTTTGAGAGCGATTCACAGCAATCCCCGATTTCTCGATCCCAACACAATGCATATCCCTAATTTTCTTTCGGCTGGCGGCCACGGTCATTGCCAGCGTCATAATCCCCGTTCCCGAACCCAGCTCAAGCCCATGAAAACGCCCATTCTCAATGAAACGCCCCCCAAAGGCGATCTCCTTGAAAAGTGCCGCGGTTCGATGGAGGTCGGCGGCACACATAATGCCATCCAGATCATTTCCCGGCGCAGGGCTCTTATAGCAGGCGTTGTACTGCATCCCCTCCTCTGAATCCATTTGAAACGCCATGCGCTCTTTCCATTTGATTGCCTCCTTCACCCTGTCGCGGATCGAACGAGCATTGGTTTCGTCAATTTTCAAATACAGGGCCAGATACTTGATGACCGTGTTCATCACAAGGCCGTTGACCTTTTCGCGGCTTCGGTCATGATCCAAATTCGGATTCGACAGGGCATTCAAATCCTCCTTCAGCGTGGATTTAGTCAAAAATTCCTCTAGGGATTTCATTGGGGGCGACTTTTACAGATTGATATTTTCTACTTTTTTAATTTTTTTGTCAATCCGCTTGCGCCCACTCACATGAAGTGTAAAATGGCTTAGTCTAATCAGGAACAATTCCTATTAATGCCCTTCGACTAGCTCAGGGCATCCCTATCAAATCATTTGAGTGATGAAATCCCGACTTACCCAGCAACGGAAACTGATCCTCGATGTGATCCAAGCGGCTTGCTACCACCCGACCGCGGAGCAGATCCACCAGCTCGCCCAGAAATCCATGCCCAACCTTAGCGTGGGCACCGTGTACCGCAATCTTGATGTTTTAAGGGACGAAAAACGGATCAAGCGGATCGACATCCCGGGGGAACCCGCACGATTCGACGCGGATCCCAGCCACAAGGCTTATTTCGTTTGCCGCGACAAAGGCTCAATCTACGACTTGGATCTGGATGCCGCTACTCTCTCGAAACTCCTCAAGGACCATCCGGCCATCCAGCGGATCGACGATTTCAGCCTGGTGGTGTTTGGAACCGCAAAAGACACCATGACTGAGCGAGGGATGAGGAAAGGGCGGGTGAATCAATTTTTAAACTGAAAATTTTATAAACTGAAAAATAAATCTCAATTTTTAATGTTTAAACATTTCGGTTTTAAAAATTATTTAAAAATTTTCAGTTTTTCAGTTTAAAAATTCCTCCCTATGTTAGAAATCCACAACCTCCACGTCTCGGTCGACAACAAACCTGTGCTAAACGGCGTGTCGCTCACCATTCAACCAGGCGAGGTGCATGCCCTCATGGGCCCGAACGGTTCCGGCAAGAGCACGCTTTCCAACGTGATCCTCGGGCACCCGAAATACGAGGTGACCCAAGGCGACATCAAGCTGAACGGCAAAAGCATCCTCAAAATGGCTCCGCACGAAAGAGCTTTGGCCGGCCTCTTTTTAGCCTTCCAATCCCCACACGAGGTCACAGGCATCACGCTGGAGGAATTTCTGTTGGCCGCGTACCGCGCCAAGCAGAAACGCCTGCATCCCGACAAGCCGCCCGTGCTGGTATTCCGATTCAAAAAGATGCTCACGGAACTGATGGCCAAGCTCCACATGGACGAGAAGTTTGCGAGCCGATATCTGAACCACGGGTTTTCGGGTGGAGAGAAGAAGAAGTGCGAGGTCCTGCAGATGGCTATTTTGGAGCCATGCATGGCCATTTTGGACGAAACGGACTCAGGCCTCGATGTGGATGCTCTCAAGTCTGTCTGCGACGGGATTAAATCTGTCCGAAAGACCGCCACCCACCCCATGGGGATCCTGGTGGTGACCCATTTCACCCGCATCCTCAAGTATCTGAAACCCGACCATGTGCATGTGATGAAGGGTGGAAAGATTTTGAAATCGGGTGGGCCGTCATTTGCGAAGGAATTGGAGAAAAATGGTTATGAAAACATTTAAACCATCAACCCCACCGAAGGCGCGATTGGCCAATCGCGCCTTCGGGACAATTATCAATGCAAAAACCGTCTGCCAAATCATCGGCCACAACCCCCTTTGAAAACCTCAACCGCGAGACGTTCGACCACCATGACCCTTCGAGTTACATGAAAAAATTCCGCAAGGGGCTGACGCGCGAGCTGGTCGAGGCCATCTCGAAGGACAAGGACGAACCCGAATGGATGCTGGAACTTCGGCTCAAGTCGTACGAGCACTTCCTAAAAATACCCATGCCCGCGTGGGGGCCGGACCTTTCGGCGCTCGATTTCGACGAGATCTGCTTCTTTGCCAAGGCCGCGGACAAAAAGGGCGGTTACCAGAGCTGGGCCGAGGTTCCCGACTCCATTAAAAACACATTTGAGCGCCTGGGCATTCCCGAGGCCGAGCGTTCCATGCTCGCTGGCGTGGGAGCGCAGTACGAAAGCGAATCCATTTACCACTCGCTCGAAAAGGAGCTGACCGACCAAGGCGTCATCTTCTGCGACCTCGACGTGGCGGTGCACGACCACCCGGAACTGGTGCGGAAACATTTCCAGAAAACTGTCCCGCCGAACGACCACAAATTCGCGGCCCTGCACGGCGCTGTGTGGAGTGGCGGGACCTTCCTCTACATCCCCAAGGGCGTGAAGGTGAAAAAGCCCCTGCAATCGTACTTCCGCATGAACGCCAAGAACATGGGGCAGTTCGAACACACCCTTATCATTATCGAGGACGGGGCCGAGGGGCACTACATCGAAGGCTGCAGCGCTCCCAAATACGGCTCGCAGGCCCTGCACGCCGGGTGCGTGGAGATCACTGTGGGCGTGGGCGCCAAATTCCGCTACTCGTCCGTCGAAAACTGGAGCAAGGACACCTACAACCTGAACACCAAGCGGGCGATCATCGAGCGGGACGGCGTGATGGAATGGGTCGGCGGAAACATGGGCAGCGGCGTGACCATGCTGTACCCCTGCTCGGTGCTTAAAGGCGACCATTCCAAGGCCGACCATCTGGGCATCGCCTTTGCCAACGCGGGGCAGATCCAGGACACGGGCTCCAAGGTCTTCCACCTCGGCAAGAACACCAGTTCCAGCATCGTCATGAAATCGCTATCCAATGGCGGAGGCAAATCGGTGTACCGAGGCCAAGTCCACATCGCCAAGACCGCCGAGAACGCCATCAGCAAGACTCAGTGCGACGCGCTGATCCTCGATCCGATCTCGATCTCCGACACCATGCCCACCATCAAAGTGGATAACCCGACCGCCACGCTGGCCCACGAAGCCACGGCGGGACGGCTGAACGAGGAGGACCTCTTCTACCTCGAATCCCGAGGCATCGCCAAGGAACAGGCCGAGGCCATGATCGTGAACGGGTTCATCAACCCCATCGTCCGCGAACTGCCCCTGGAATACGCGGTGGAGATGAATCGGCTGATTGAGATGGAGATGGAAGGATCGGTTGGATAATTATTAACCCTTTATGGTGCATTTTATTTTTCGATCAGAAACGTTTAAGGAGTTAGAAGATATTTTTTCAAAGGCTGAATTCCCAGCCAAATTTAATGTGCTCTACTATGATATTCAGGTGAAGTCCTGGCTCGTTTATTACTCTTTTCAGAGAATTATTCCTGAGATTCGTAATCACCAATACGTTGAAGAGAGAATAAAACCCCAAAAACAAGAACTCCTTAAAATTCTTCAAGAAACCCCTGGAAAAGGACCTTACAATATATTCTTCGAGAACAGACGCGTCCTTTTTGAGCTAGAAGTACTATTTTTTGAGCTGAAATCTTTTTTGGATCTAATGGCTACTTCAATTGGCGTCCTACTTGAGGCAAACTGCCAAGTAAGCGGATTTAAAAGGGAAGGCAAAGAATGCGGTGCAAAATTCTTAGATGTTTTAAGAAAAAATATTCCTGATAATCACAAGGAAGAAGCAAAGCAGCTTATTACAGTTTTTGAAAAACACAAAAAGGAATGGATTAATGACTGCGTCAGGCTTAGGGATAAGGCAACTCATAATGGAACACTTCAAACAAATATTTCTATGGCAGCTCTGAATTTAAAGCCTCCAACTGACAAATTTACATTCAAGTATTATTTCGATGGCGAAACGGACTTAGAAATAGAATTAGGCAAGTATTACCTTGGCTTTCTAGGTTTATTGTCTGAAGTAATGCAAATTATTGGAAGCCAAAAAGCTTGATGCACCTCACCCCCCTAAAACCATCGATCATCACAATCCTCTGCCACGATTCAGAGGCACTATTGCGTGTTAGCCCAATGGAAGACCGATTCGCAAACGACCTTGTCGAACTCCTGAATAACGATACAAAGCTGATTGAATCCCTGGACAGCAAAAAGAAGTCGCTGACCCGTGAGGAATTCATCAGCCACAATGAGATTTGGGGCAAGAAGAACCATGCGAAAATCCATGCGATCCTGCTGAACGATAAGGCCATCGGAATGATCTCTCTCAGTCATATAAAGACTGCCGATAAGTCAGCCAAAATCGGATATTGGATTGCCAGTGAACAATGGGGCAAAGGTTATGCCACCGAAGCGTTTAGGCAAATGCTGGAAATTGCGAAAGAAAACCATATCAAATCCGTTTCCGGCACGATTCCAAATGGAAACAAAGCGTCGAAAGCAATTTGGCAGAAATTTGGTGCCAAATTCAAAACCAAAGACGACACAAGTATTCCAAAGATTACGATTCAATAAGTAGAATGCACCTTACTTCCCTCAAACCATCGGTCGTCCCGATCCTCTGCCACGATTCAGAGGCGGTGGTGCGTGTGCCGGCGGGGGTGGCGGTCGAATCCCCTATCGAATTGGGACTGGGGTTTTCGGACAATCAGAAGCCGATCACGCTCAAGATCCATCTGCTCAAGGGATCGAGCGCCACGGTGGTGGTGCGGCTGGAAAGCAAGACGAGCCTGGATTCGCTGGCCCTCAACATCATGGCCGTCATCGAGGAGGGAGCCCAGCTCAGGCTGATCGAGTTCCAGAACCTCCCGATTGAGACGAGCTACGTCGCCAACCGCAATCTGGATGTGGCCAAGAAAGCCAGCCTTGAGACCGTGCTGATCGAAGTCGGCGCGCAGACGACCGGCGGATCGCTGATCCAAACCACCCAAGGCGCCGAGGCCACGCTGGATTCAAATCTATTATATGTGGCGCGAGGCCAGCAAAAGCACAAACTCCTATTGAACAATAAATTTATACATAAAGAGGGAAAAGGCGAGGCCAAAGTCAGGTCGATTGCCCTGGATGAGGGAACGATCGACATTCAAGGGGCCATCCAGGTCGGCACAAAGGCCAACGGCACCGAAAGCCACCTGCATCTGGATTCCTTGCTCCTTTCCCGAACCGCATCGATCACCGCGATCCCAGCCCTTGAAATCAACACCAACGATGTTAAAGTGGGTCACGGCGCGTCGGTCAGCAACCTGAACGAGGAGAACCTGTTCTACCTGACCTCCCGCGGGCTCGATCCCGACGAGGCGCGGAAGCTGATGGTGCGGGGGTTTGTGTCGGAAGTAACGGATCGGTTGAATGATTTGCCTGAATTGAGAGACGAAATTTTGACACTGATTTAAGCACAATCCTTCCATCAACCCTTCATTCCTGCACCCCCACTTTTCATTCCTGCGCAGGCAGGAATCGCCCTCGTCACTACCATGAAAGTTAATTAGGAGATTCCTTTCTGCAAAGGAATGAGAAAATATCGCAAAATACCATTAACAGATTCCCGCCTTCGCGGGAATGACAATAACATGAACCACCGAGACGACTTTCCCATATTCAAGAACCGCCCCGAACTGATCTATTTCGACAACGGCGCCACGGCCCAACGACCGCAATCGGTGCTTGATGCTGAACAAAAATTTTATACAACCTACAATTCCAATATCCACCGAGGCCCGAACTTCCTGGCCGAGGAGGCCACTATAGCCTACGAGGACGCACGGCGAAAGGTGGCCGACTTTTTGGGAGCACACCACAAGCATGAGATCATCTTCACCCGAAACGCGACTGAAGCCATCAACCTCGTCGCACGAACGTTCGGCGAGACTCTGCAGGCTCAGGATGTGATCCTGCTTTCGAAACTCGAGCACCACTCGAACATCGTCCCGTGGCTCCAATTGGCCGAGCGGAAGGATCTGGAGATCAAATATATGGGCCTTTCGACCGACTGGCGAGTCCGTTTCGACCCCGCCCTGTTCGACGAGCGGGTGAAGCTGGTGGCAATCACAGGAATGTCGAATGTGCTCGGCACCATCACCGACCTTAAACCGATCATCAAGGCTGCCCATGCCGTGGGCGCCAAGGTTCTGGTGGATGCCGCCCAGCTCGCGGTCCACGAGCCAATCAACGTGCATGATCTGGATGCGGACTTCCTCGTGGTCACGGGCCACAAGATCTACGGCCCGACAGGGATCGGCGTGTTGTACGGAAAGGAGGGCTTGTTGAATTCCATGCCCCCGTTCCTGGGTGGCGGCGACATGATCAGCGCCGTGTTCGCTGATCGTTTCATCCCCGCGGCGCTTCCGAGCAAATACGAGGCCGGAACCCCGAACATCGCTGGGGCCATCGGACTTGGCGCGGCGATCGACTACATGACCAAGCTTGGATTCAAAAATATCCAAAAGTCCGAGCATGAATTGGGAACCTACCTCCTCAAACAGCTCCAGTCACTCTCCTTCGTGAAGATTGTCGGCCCCGAGACCATGGACCACCGTGGTTCCGTCGTCTCGTTCACCGTGGATGGCGTGCATCCGCACGACGTGGCGGACGGGCTTTCCTCAAAGGGGATCTGCATCCGCGCGGGGTTCCATTGCGCCCAGCCGCTGATGGATCACCTGAAACTTTCAGGGACCGCTCGAATGAGCCTGAACTTCTACAACACGAAGGAGGAGATCGATAAGGGGATCAGTACGCTGGAGGAGATTTACAAATATTTCAACAAATAACTCGGACTCCCTCGCCCTCCCCCTACCCCAGGGAGAGAACGCCCTGCTCGGCCTTCGTCCTCGCACCCGCCCAAAATCCCCTTCGCCTTCCCCTTTTTCAAGGGGAACCCCAATAAAAAATTCCCCCTTGATAAAGGGGGCTAGGGGGATTAAAAACAAACAAAAACATTCCCCTCCTGGGTTAGGAGGGGCTAGGGGAAGTCCGCCAATAAATTAAATCATTATGGACCTTTACGCCCAAAACATCCTCGACCGCTTCAAGCATCCTTTCCACAAGGACAAATCGGTCAAATCCGACCTCCAAAACCAGGAGGCCAATTACTCCTGCGGAGACAAGGTGGAATCTAAACTTGAGACCAAAGGCGAGAAATTGATCAAATACTCCTTCTCGGGCGAGGGATGCGCCATCAGCCAGGCCTCGGCGGACATCCTGGGCGACCTGGTTGAGGGAAAAACATTGGACGAGGTGCTTGCCATGGGCAAGGACGAGCTTTTCGAGGCTCTGGGCATCGACATCAGCCTACGTAGGAGTCAATGTGCCCTGCTTGGCCTACTGACCCTGCAAAACGCCATCCTGAAAAGCCGGAATGAGCCTATGAGGACGTGGAACCATTTCACCTGAAACTGTAGGCGCGATAACGTTATCGCGCCTACAGGAACAATGATGTCACAAAAAATCAGCCCAACCATGACCATCGGCGAGATCCTCAAAGCCAATCCCAATGCTTTCAAAATCCTTGAGCAATATGGCTTGGCCTGTGTCGGTTGCCATTTGAAAACCATGGAGACTCTGAACGATGGCGCCAAGGCCCATGGGCTGAGCGAAACTGAGACCCTTGAATTGATTGACAAAATAAATAATTAATGTAAAAATTTCACCCATTTATCACTTACGTGATATTCATATGAAAAAACTACTTTTATTGGCCCCCCTCACACTGTTGGTGGCCTTTTGTTTTTTAGCGGTGCCTGCTTTTGCGTCCGATAGCCCCTCAATAATCAGCGCAGGATGTTTCAATTCCCGCGGTGGCGACGCCACCTATTCCCTTTGCATGGGATACCGCCTCACCCATGAGGCCTCCGGCGTGGTCGCCAAGCTCAGCTTCGTAGGCCCCAGCTATGCCAAAATCACACTCACAGGAGCCAATGCAACTTACTTGACCCTGTATAAAGGCAAACCCAAATCCGTCCTCGCCGAGAACAATGGCAAGGTCACCTTCACCTTCATCGGCAAGTCTTCCAATTTCGCCCAGCTAAAAGTTGTATCCGATAGCGTTGCCCCTGCGCATTCTTCTGAATATTCCGCCTGTTCCGACACTATCGCCTATGGCAATGGGATCTACACGGCCTGCCAGGGCGATACCATCACCTTCAACCCCAACGGGATCCAGATCAATGTCGATGATTTTGGAAACGGCTCCCTGTTCCTCTCTTTCGTGGGGGCCACCGTCTCGAAAATCAACATCCCCCTACACACCTCAAAAACCATCAATTCATCCACTTGGGACCCCATTACCCTAACCTATTCGGATTACCTTTACGACAAGGCTCAAATCACCATCAAATCCAAACATTCCCTCTTGAGCACCCCCCAGTTGGAACTACCTTCCTATGATTCGAGCTTCACGGGTTCCCAAAACATCACCTACCGCTGGGACCCCGTCCCGGGGGCAGTGCGTTACTCTTTGGTTGAGCGAAACGCGGACAACCTCAGTCAAAGCTTCTACGACCCTGTCACCACGACAAGCACTACCATTCATCATGATGCGGCTTCGAAGCGAACAACCTATTATTGGAAAATCAGTGCGTTTGACAGCGACGACAACACCGTCAATTCCCCTGAATGGAGATTCACCCTCGGTCCGGTGTCCGATGTCGGTTCATGCGTCAGCGCCAACAGCGCCGGTGGCGATGGAAGCTACAGCGCCTGTGTCGGAAACACGATAACCCATTGGCCCTCCGGCCTTGTCGTCACCGTCGTCTCATACAACACCACCTCCACCCGACTCAATTTTTCAGATAGCAAAGGAAATTTCGTCAATAGCCTCACGGTCTATAAAACCGGTTTTGCCTCCATCAATTTCAATGGTCGTGACCTGTCCTTCAAGTACGGCGGTTCCTATCCGAATACCGGCGCCTATATCACGATTTCCTCAGTCCTGACCAACAACAATTCCCAGAACCCCACTTTGATTTCACCGACTCTTGGCGGCTCTTTCACCGGCTCACAAAACATTTACTACAGCTGGAATCCGGTCCCAGGCGCCTCCTATTATATTTTCCTGGAAAAAGAGTCCGACCAACACCTCTATTACACCACTCAATCTGAACCTCTTTACACCAACCGCTATTCCTTCTGGCATGGCGCCGGCTCCGCCCCGAAACAATTTTTCTGGAGAATTCGAGCCTACAACAACGATGGAACCTATCGGGAGTCCGATGAATGGTCTTATGTCTTAAAATCCGACCAACAAACCTTGGGAACCCCCGCACTGACTTCGCCAGCCAATGGAAGTCCCTTCACTGGTGCCCAGACCATCCATTACAACTGGACCTCCGTACCAGGAGCGGTCCGCTACACCATGATGGAAAGGAGTTCCAATAGCAGCACCACCTTTTTCTCCCAGACCTCCACCACCAACAGCAATTCCTCCTATCACAACGTTGGGTCGAGCCGTGTCACGTACTACTGGAAAGTTAGAGCTTTCAGTGTCGATGGGGCGTATCAGGATTCGGATGAGTGGTATTTCACCCTAGGCCCCTCTACCTCGAACTCGGTCTCTTGGAATGTCTTCGGCACCGTCCGAAGCGAGTCTGGCGTTATTCCCTATGCCACAGTCAAGATAACCGGATCAAACTCTGGCGATGTCTACTATACGGCCCAGACAGACCAAAACGGATACTACCAAATCAACAATGTGCCGTATGTTTCCGGTTTGGACTATTGGCTTTACATCACTGCGGATGGGAATAGCCGGACTTATTACTTCCAACCCCTGGACCTCACACGCAACAATGTGAATGTCACCCTTTTCAATCATCACTATTTCAACGTTTCCTACAAATACAGCTCGAGCTATTCCTCTTCACTCTACAACCAGTCTACCCGTAGCGTTGTCCTATCCACCAGCGGACAAGGAATCAATTTCTTCACCTCGGAACAGACTGGCCCATCAAATGGGGCATTCTATTTCGGATTTGACCAAAGTTCCGGATCATCCGTGTCATTCAATGTCTTTGGAAACAACGTTGGCCAAGGAGGCGCCTACGACCTCGGATACGGATCCATCGATTCGTTCTCGTCCGTCTCCTCGAACCCCGGCGACTACAACCGATTCGGAGTCCCGCTTGTGGACGGCCACAATTACGCGATATACGACGAGCAAAACGGCGTTTTCGGAATCATTCACATCTCCCAACTCTAGACTCCAAATCCATCAAAAAAATGGCCCCGAAGCGCATCGGGGCCATTTTCGAATTGTGATAATTCTTACATCAGGCTGTTTCCGGCGATCAAAGTGGCGATGAGCAAGGCAATCGTGTTGATGACCTTGATCAAGGCGTTCAACGCGGGTCCGGACGTATCCTTGTAAGGATCGCCGACCGTGTCGCCGACCACCGCGGCCTTGTGGGCAGGCGAACCCTTGCCTCCCAAATGACCTTGCTCGATATATTTTTTCGCGTTATCCCAAGTGGCTCCGCCGTTGCACATGGCGAGCGCCATGAGGAGGCCGGAAACGATCACACCCATCAGCATGCCACCCAAGGCCTTTGGGCCGAGGATAAAACCGACGATAACAGGGAACAAAACCGCGATCAGGCCAGGGATGACCATCTCTTTCAAAGCGGCCTTGGTCACGATATCCACGCAAGCCTTGTAGTCGGGCTTGGCCTTGCCTTCCATGATGCCCTTGATCTCGTGGAACTGGCGGCGGACCTCGGTGACGACCGCATGCGCGGTGCGGCCCACGGCCTTCATGGTGACAGAAGAGAACAAATACGGGATCAAGCCTCCGATGAAGAGGCCCATGATCACTTGGTAATCGGTCAAGTCAAACACCAAGCGTTTTCCGGCAGCGAGCAGTGCGCCGTTGTAATCCTGGAATAGCACGAGGGCGGCCAAAGCGGCGGATCCGATGGCATAACCCTTGGTGACGGCCTTGGT
>PMDG01000036.1:0-138 GCA_003154375.1 Candidatus Peregrinibacteria bacterium | reverse complement strand
AGACCGCGGCGATCGCGATGCCATATAAGCCAGCCAGCATATAGGAAGCCGCGATGGCGAACACGATGACGAGAACGGGGAGGAAAGTGCTTTCCATGCCTGCGGCCAAACCGATGATGACGTTGGTGCCGGCGCCCG
>PMDG01000053.1 GCA_003154375.1 Candidatus Peregrinibacteria bacterium | reverse complement strand
TGGAAGAAGGGGAGGTTTTTTTATTCCTTGATCCTTATTTCTATCGTAGTGCCGGCCTTGATCGTCCTGATTCCGGGAGTGTCTCTTATCAAAATCATGCTTTTGTCCCAGGATGTGAATGGAATGCTTCTCCCGATCATCTTGATTTTCGTGATGAAAATTATCAATGACAAGGAGATCATGGGGGAATACACCAACAAGCGTTTTGGCAATGTTATCGCTTGGCTCACGATTATCGGTATCATCGCCGCCACAATCATTTTGGTGGCCACATCCTTGTTGGGAATAGGTCAATAAGATTAGTTTGGTTTTTCTAGGAGAAATCTTTCCATAACTATTTTTTTGTTGTATAATAAATAGATAAAATTAGATAAAAATAATTCCCCAAAGGATGCTGAATGAGTCCGAGCCACAACATGGGAAAAAGGTGTTACTGCCCGAAATCGGAATCGAAACCGAGCTTTCATCGAAATATGAACTGGTTATACGGGGCGAGGCGCCGTCCCTCTACGGGAGAACCCGTGAGTTGCGGGGCATGGGTCCGGTGAAGAAGGACCGAAAGATTATTCCTGATTGGCCTAAAGACGCTCCTTCGGATTCAGAGAATTTTGCTTCACGAACGGTTCGCATTATCTTGAACGTTCGTGATTTTGTCGGAGGCACACTGAATAATACGATGGAGTGGGCTCAAGACACTTTCGACCCCTTTGGCGATGCGGATGACAACACGGCCCACGGGTATATCTATAAAGCACCCGATGGCCGGAAAGTCCGTGAGATATCCTACGCTTCCGGATCCGATTCCAATATGAAATTATTCGCCATCGGACACGAATACGGGGAGCTACTTCAAGACGAGGAGGTCAATAACCAAAAAGACCTTCAAAAAGCTTTGGATAAGGAGGGAATCCATATCGATGTTTCTCGTTATTGGGGTGAGGCTTTTGCCGACTTGGCCGGATTTTTGGTTTTATATAGGGCGAAAAAGGCAGGTGACGAAACCATCCGTATCCCGTTTTTTAGGACCGACATCGAGAATCGCGAAAAAATGGGGCAGGAGCTGTTCGGCCTTGAGCTTTCAATCGGTCCTAAACCCAAACCTCGTGGCTGGGGGGTATAAAAAATCCCACCTTCCCCAGTTCCGATAGTCGGAAAAAGAGAAGGCGGGATTTTTAGCTCCAGAAATTGGAACTATTTGCAGCTGCCGCAACCGCAGCCGCCTTTTTTCTGTCCACCCATAAGCGTTGGATTAAAGATTAAGTGCTTCCTATTATACCATGGGCTCCATTATTTGAATTCGACCCTTTTTCCAGAGGCGGTACGGGAGTATTTTCCGAATTCTTCGAATTTTAAAACGTCTTTGCTATCGAAAACAGGACCGTCTTTGCAAACACGGAGGCCTTTTCCGTCGATGCAGCATTGGCCGCAGATCCCGAAACCGCATTTCATGTGACGTTCCAGGCTGACTTGGGAATTAATCCCGAAGTCGTAGGCGATTTCAGCCACCTTTTTCATCATCTTTTCAGGACCGCAGGTGTAAACGCAGTCGGTTTTCCCCCTGGTGATGCTTTTTTCAAGAATTTCCGTGCAGAATCCCCTGTGCCCTTGGCTTCCGTCATCGGTGGAAACCAACACTTCGCACCCAAGTTTTTTGAATTCCTTTTCGTAAAGAATTTGCTGCTTTGACCGTGCCCCGAGGATTACGGTTGTTTCGATTTTTTTGGATCGGGCCTCCTTGGCCAGGAATAGCAGGGGAGGGGTGCCGAAACCACCGCCAACCAAGATGATTTTCTTCGTTCCTTTTTTGATTTCAAACCCCTTGCCGAAAGGTCCACGGATTCCCAGCCGGTCACCCACTTTGATTTGGTCGAAAATAGCCGTGGTGCAGTCACCGACTTTTGATATTCCAATCCAAAGCTCGTTCTCGTTCTGCCAGCCAACGGACATGGGAACCTCATCCACGCCAGGAAGCCAGACCATCACAAATTGGCCGGGTTTTGCCCTAAGGTCGTGCTTAAAAACATAGGTCCGAAATGTGGGATTTTCTTCGCGGATGCTGTGGATCTTGAGGGGGAGATGCATGATTTCTAATTGGGGAACTAATCGGGGAACTGATGGGTGAACTAATGGTTAATTTTGATGTGCGAGGCCGACCAATTCGGAAATGTCCTCGAAGCCTTCCTCGGACATGAAACGTTGGATTTTGTCGAGAATCATCTCGAAAGCCTTGAGGTCGTGATAGGCGATGGCGGATCCGATGCCGAGTAGGGTTGCGCCGGCCATGAGCATTTCTATCGCATCGGCTCCGTTCACAATGCCTCCAGTCCCGATGATCGGGATTTTGACGTGCTCGTAGATATCGTAAACGCATCGGATGGCAATAGGCTTGAGCGCTTGGCCGCTCACACCACCCACCTTGTTGGCGAGTATCGGGCGGCGCATGTGGATGTCGATCAACATTCCTGGCCCCATGGTGTTCACTGCCGTGATGGCATCCGCGCCTTCGGCCTCAGCCCGCTCCGCGATGAGCCCGATGATGGGGGTATTGGGCGAAAGTTTCACCGAAATAGGTTTTTTCGTCATTTTTCGAACTGCCCGAGTCCCTTCGGCAGTCATTTGCGGATCCACCGCGAACGGGCGGCCCATCTCATCCTCCACGTTGGGGCAAGAGAAATTGAGCTCGATCATGTCCACTGGATAGGTGTCCATGATTTCTGCGCATTCCACCAATTCCTTGATGTTTTTGCCGCCGATGCTCGCGAGGATGGGGCTCTCGGGGCACTTTTTCCGAAAAGCCTCGAATTCAGACTTTGCCGCGCGGATCCCTTCGCCGCTTAACCCCACCGCGTTGATAAGCCCGCCAGGGAAAGACATGACCGTGGGGTTGGGGTGGCCTTTCCGCTCCTCCAAAAANNACGAGGGGGTTCGGGAATGCGAGGCCGCAACAGTCAACATTCAAATTCATGGGGTTCGATTAGGGCTTACCCGATTATAGTGGGCGTTGATGGAAAAACAAACCAGACTTCTAGGCCGCCTTGCGAAGCACGGGAACCAAGTCGAGATCCAGGAAGTTTTGAACCAAATTCGTATCGAACTGGCTTTCGGGCTCCTGTCCGAAAGTCTTCATTTTGTCCCATTCCAATTGAGCGCAGCGCCTCATCTCTTCACGAGCATATCCCAAAGGTCTCTTTTTTTTCTGGTCGTATTTACGATTGGTGGTCATGGCGTCATAGCTATCCACCAACCCTATCACTTTGCCGATCAGGGAGGTCACGTTGGGATCCATGTAGTTGGGGTATCCGGTTCCATCGGGTCTGAGATGATGCTCGAGGATTCCGTTGTAAATAAGCATTTTCGGCAATTTTTCCTTGATCATCGGCACAACCCCCTCGCTCAAATTTTCCCAAACGGCTGCGCCAATGATTGGGTGCAATTTGATCAATTTGAATTCCTCCTTGCACCTTTCGTATTCATCGGGGGCGCGAACCAGCCGATTGATCCTCGGTTGGATTTTCCCCAAATCATGGAAAAACCCAACCTGCGCCGCTTCTTCCGGGGATAGTTCGGGGTCCTCCAGTTTTTGGGCCAGAAGGGCCGAGTAGACGGCCACGCGAGTGGCATGGCCTAGGGAATAGCCATCCAGGAGAAGGGGGTAATGCCGATGCGCCTCTCCTGGAAGGTTGTGGAGAATATTGAATCCCTGAAAGATTTTTTTTACCGCCATGTCGGGCAACGGTTTCCCCCCTTTTGGGATTTGGATATCCCAAAACAACGCTTCTTCCGCCATCGGGGTCGATTGGCCCTTTTCCAAATGAGAGAGTAGCACGTGGTTTTCCAAGTCAGCGTTCATCAACCCTTCGATTTTCCTTCTGACTTCTTTGATGAATTCCGGACGATCCCAATCCGACTCACGAAGCAAATGCCTGTTTTTTCCGTTGGCCAAAAAGGCTGGACCTTCTCCCATCGCAATAATTCGGTGGGCGGCGCCTGCGCTGTCGCGTTCAATGATTTTCGCTTCTTCAAGCTTCCCCTTCGCCACGCAGTCCTTCATCCGGTCCTCGAATCGGCTGACGGAATTGATGGGGGTCATTATTTGGGGTTATTTTGGTTAATGATTGCCTTTGCCACTGCCTTCGCCACGTTTCGATCCAAGGCATCTGGGATGATTTTATCACAGGTCGGGTGGGACACCGCATGGGCGATCGCTTCGGCTGCCGCGATTTTGATCTCATCCGTGATCTTTCGGATGCCCGCGTCCAACACCCCCCTGAAAAGCCCTGGAAACGCCAGCACGTTGTTCACTTGGTTCGGGTAGTCGGAGCGACCCGTGGCAACGATTTTTGCACCAGCCTTTTTGGCTAGATCCGGAAGGATTTCGGGTTCGGGATTCGCCATGGCGAACACAATCGGGTCCTTGGCCATGCGCTTGACCATTTCTGGCGTGAGCAATCGTGGCTGCGAAACTCCAATGAAAACATCCGCTCCCTCGATGATTTCGCCCAACCCACCCTTTCTGCATCCAGGGTTGTTTTTGTCCAACAGGCATTGGGTGTTTGTGATGTCCGCAAGCCCCTCCTTTATAGCGTTCATGCAACATCGGCCTTTGTAGATGGTCCCCACACTATCGCAAAACAGGAAGTTTTTGGGTTTAGCCCCATAACTCATCAGCAATTTCGAGACGGCAACCCCTGCCGCCCCGACTCCGTTCACCACGAATTTTGTTTCCGCGAAAGTTCTCCCTGTCAGTTTAAGGGCATTGATCATTCCGGCCAGCACCACAATCGCGGTTCCATGCTGGTCATCATGCATGACCGGGATATCAAGCTCCCGAATCAGCCTTTCCTCGATTTCGAAACATCGGGGGGCCGATATATCTTCCAGATTGATCCCGCCAAACCCCGGTGCGATGGCTTTGACGATTTTGACGATCTCCTCTGGGTCTTGGGTATCGAGACATATCGGATAGGCATCCACATTACCGAACTCCTTGAATAAGAGCGCTTTTCCCTCCATAACCGGAAGCCCAGCGGCAGGGCCGATGTTGCCCAGCCCCAAAACGGCCGATCCGTCCGTGACCACGGCCACGCTATTTCCCTTGTTGGTGTATTTGTAGACGTCCTTCGGGTTTTTGTGGATCCGACGGCAAGGTTCCGCGACGCCTGGGGTGTAAGCCAAACTCAAATCACGGCGGGTTTTCACCTTCATCTTTCCCCTTATTTCGATTTTCCCTTTGTATTTCTCGTGGAGTTTTAGCGAGTCTGAATAATAATCCATGGGAGGGGTTTATCTACTAATTTTACATTCTATCATTCCTTTTTAAGCTTTCCCATGAACAGCTATTGATCTTTTACCCAAGAATTGGTATAATAATATGATATCACCGAGCCCAAAAGATGGTCCAAAAACAAAAAGACATCGAAGGGAATAAGATCGAGAGCCTATGGAATAGGCTCGACCCCTTGTGTCGTTTGCAAATGATCCTGAATACTCCGGATCATTTTTTGTCTCTGGGATTGGTGACCCGAGACGAGCTTAGCCGTGTGATGGACGCCTCGGATACCGAACTTGAATACATCATCGATCGCGAGACCCAACCCCTGTTCCAGAATATCAACCTCAAACAGACATTTGCCACCCAAGCCCTTCGTCACAAAATCAAAGCCGCCCTCAAGGCGGTTTTAAATTGTTTCGGAGAGATTCCTCAGCTCCATCCCGCTTCCTGATTGGAAAGGGTTTGATCGGCAGCCCTTTAGCCCAAGGTCTATTTTTGGTATGATTGTCTCCATAACCAAATGGAATGGCCAATTCAATCTCAAGGGCTTGGGAACGTTTCAGGGAAGGATTCGCATTGACCTCCTCCGAAATCATCGAGTCCAACCAGGCCGCTCGTCATAACCTCCAAAACGACGAGGCTATCAAAGAGGGGTACAGCGCCAGTTCCCGAGTTTACCAATACCCTGAAATTCCCGACCTGATCGATCGGTTACGCAGGGGATTTCAGAATGTCATATCGGATGATTGCGATCGGACCCAAAGTCAAAAGACGGTGGGGTCAAAGGGGCTGATGGCAGATCGCTGATGGCAAGGTTACAGAGTTGGTTTTTTCTTGTGCCACTCAGTTGCCTGCTCGAAGGCAAAACCTACTCTCAAAATTTTCTCTTCCTGGAATTGGTTGCCGAGGATCTGNNTCCAAGCGTTCCCCGATCTTGAAGGCGGTGAATGGAGAAGTGGGCGCCACCAGCGCATCGCATTTTGCGAAAGCCTCATCGTATTCCTTTTTCATCAAGGTCCGCACCTTGGCCGCCTTCAGGTAGAAGGCATCGATATAGCCGGCCGAAAGCGTGTAGGTTCCGATCATGATGGCGCGTTTAACTTCGTCACCGAACCCCTCGCTGCGGGTTTTCACATAGATTTCCTCGAGTTCTTTGGCGTCCTTGGCGGTAAGGCCGTATTTGATGCCATCGTAGCGGGCCATATTGGTACTGGCTTCCGATTTCACGATCAGGTAATAGGTTGGGATGGCGTATTTGGTTAGAGGAAGATTCACATCTACCACTTTTGCGCCCAGTTTTTTCATCACTTCGATTCCATCCAGGATCGCCTTTTCGGTTTCCTTGTCGACCCCTTGCTCGAAATACTCTTTTGGAATTCCGATCGTCATGCCTTTCAAATCCTTTTTCAGCGCTTTGGAATAATCCGGAACCGCCACATCGGGCGTGGTTGAATCGCGTTCGGATTTGCCAGCGATGGCGTTCAAAACCAGCGCCACGTCCTCGACGGTTTTGCCGAAAGGCCCGACGGAATCGTGCGATGAGGCGTAGGAAATGACCCCTTGCCGAGGGACCCGACCGTAAGTCACCTTAAGCCCAACGCACGAGCAGAGCGAGGCTGGCTGGCGGATACTTCCGCCTGTGTCGGTGCCAATGGAGAACGCGGCCAAGTCCGCGGCCACGCTGGCCGCCGGACCGCCCGAGGATCCGCCCGCCACGCGGGTCAGATCCCAAGGGTTTTTGGTAACACCAAAGCAGCTGGTCTCGGAACTCGAGCCCATGGCGAATTGGTCGGTGTTGCTTTTGCCTAAGAGCACCGCGCCAGCCGAGCGGAGGCGATCGTAAACGTGGGCGTTGTAGGGCGGAACGAAATCTTCCAAAATCTTTGAGCAAGCCGTGGTCCGGATGCCCGCGGTACAGATAATATCCTTGAGCGCCATCGGGATGCCGGAAAGGGGATTCCCAAATTTGCCTTTCTTATCCGCCTCCTTGGCTTGCTCCAAGGCAACCTCAGGCGTAAGGGTCACATAGGAATTCAGTTTTTTATCCAGCGATTGGATACGATCCAGATACGCTTGGGTCAGCTCGACAGAGCTAAACTGCTTTTCTTTGAGTCCCTTGTGGGCTTGGGCGATGGTGAGTTGGGTGAGATTCATGATAATACAGTGCTACAGTGCAACAGTGCAACAGTGCAACAGTGCTACGGTGCAACAGGTATGGGAATTATTTCTTTTCAAAGGCCAGGATCGGCAGGAAAATGATGGACAGGAAAATGAGGCCGAGGGTGAACAAGGCGGTGTGGCCGCGGAGTTTGGCAAGCGAATGGAGGGTGACAATGACAACCACTATGTTGACGATCGGAAGGAAGAAAAGAATGACCCACCAGCCGGGCTTGCCTGCCATTGTGACGAATAGGTAAAGGTTCAGAAGGGGGATAAAAGCCATCCATGCGTTGGCCACATTCATTTTTTTGGCCAAAACGAACATGCAGTAGGCAAAAAACAGATAAAAGGCCAACTGGATGAGCAACATACCGGAGCCCATGCCGGCGGCGCTTGAGAAATCAGGATTCATATTGATAAAATTATGAAATAAATTATAAAAAAATGTGAAAAAAATTAGAACACGTTTTTGACCTTGATCATGTTGTTGTGAATTTGTTGAGGGGACTCCTTCAGTAGTTTTTCGGAATAGCCATATTCATTTATTTCGTCCTTGAAAATAACATTCTTGAGACCCGTGATCTGGGAGGAGGGCTCCACGTTATCGGTATTGATCTCCTCCAGCATTTTTGCATGAGACAGGATGTCGGAAAGTTGGACGCTGAATTTGGCCACCTCGGCATCGGTTAGCCCAAGGCGGGCCAGCTTGGCGATCTTGCGGACTTCTTCTTGGGATAGTTTCATATGCAATCAGTTACGAACAGAAAAATACCTTATATTAGGGGCTAGTGTCTAGGGACTAGGGCCTAGGCGGAATTTGGATACCATTCTACCGTTCGGACCGTGACAATCTGACTGGGGCTGTGCTAAAATCGGTCCAGACCAAAATCGAATTATGGACACAACCAAAAAAATCCACGATGTCAGTGCCTCCCTCTTTTTCCTCATAGTCTTCGCCTACCTGTTTGCCGCGCTCGCGTTTCGCAACGGCTATTGGCCCAGCCTGATGATTTTCGGCATGCGCCTTTTGGATATTCCTTTTGCCGCCCTTTCCCTATTATATGGAGGAAGTGGACTTTACCTTCAGATCAATGATGCCAAGGAGGATTCCGATTCGGTTTGGGGGATTCTGATCTTCGCGATCTGTCTTGTGCTTTTTGGCGCCGTGGTTTTCGTGAATTTGGCATTCCCGAGCAAGCTATAGGCAATTGGACTTTTTTTTGGTTTATTTATTTCCGCTCGAGCCGCGGGGCTGGGCGCTTTTTGAACGACCAAAAAGCGCCCCTGAAAAAGTCGCAATGGGGCAGGCCTCAAAACACTCTCGGCCGTTGGCCGAATCGTGTTTTGTCCTCACTCCGCTTCGGCCTTTCTTTTGTCGGCCTCGCTATGTTCGGTCGGCCCGCTCGCCACTCAACTGGGGGGAAAATGAAACCATAAGCGGCGGAATGCCGAGACCCGACGCTGTGCAAAGTCATTTTCCCCAGACCCCTCTTTGCCATATTCCAACGTTGTGCATCCAAGGTCGGGAGGGGGCCGATTCCTCGCGTGCCCGTCTTTCGGTTAAATATTGTCATTTCACCAATGACTCTTGGTTTCTCGGCATCGGGGGGACCCGGGGGTTTATGCTGAACTGCGTTGCCGGGACATGGCGATGTGCCGGGTGGTGAGTCATAAACCACCTGGCGGTTCTTTCACCCCTTTCTTGACGGACAAGAAAGGGGTGCCCGCCGTGGCGAACGGCGTTGGGAAACAATGCTGGTTTTGGCGATGCGCTCGGGGGAGAGGCGTATAACCAAAATCCAAAACCAATGGCACCTCTCTTACCGACCGTGGTGGTTTCATGTTAAAATGACGACGCCTTTTAAAATAGGTTTTTATGAAAGAGAAGATCCATCATTTTTTCAAGCGTTCCTCGCATCATTTTCTCAGAATCTTTCGGTCCAAGATTTTCATCATTTCCGCGATCGTTTTGGTCTTGGCGGGTGGTGCTTTTTTGGCCTACACCCTGATCCCGATGCCGAGTTTGAGCGATGGCTATTTGCCAGGTGAGGCTCGAAAGCTATCCGTGGGAACGCCTTTCACCTTCCATTTCGCCCAACCTATGGACCAAGCCAGTGTGGAATCCGCTTTTGTCATTTCTCCGAAGATCGAGGGGCAATTCTCCTGGCTCGATTCCAAAACGTTTCAGTTTTATCCCACCATACCCCTCTCGGTTGGCGAGGAATACAGCGTGACGATCGGTGCCCAAAGCCGAAACTGGGCCAAGAAGGAGCTTCAACTGGATTTCAGGGTGTCCTTTATCATTTCCGGACCGCCGACCGCAAAATTCATTTCGCCGTATTTGCCAGTCGAGACCCAAGTCGAGACACCAACGCTTCAATCCGTGCCCCCAAAACCCGACTATCTGGTCATCCAGCCCAATCAGGCGGTCACGGTGATGTTCGACCGGCCCATGCGTGCGCTCACGGCTTTGTCTGAGGCACCAGCCACCCCTTTACTTGAAATCATCCCGCCCGTGAAAGGCACGACCCGATGGATCGGGACCACCGCTTTCCAATTTGTTCCCGATCAGTGGACTCCTGGTACCGTCTATAACCTTAGATTGCCCAAGGGGATCGTTTCCTTGGACGGTTCGGCGACCCAAGATGAGAAGACCTGGAAATTGGCAACCGAGGCTCCGAAAATCCTTTCGACCAAACCGACCGAGGGGAGCGAGGTTTTCCCTGTCGACGAGGCGATCGAGCTCAAGTTCAATCAGCCCATGGATCTGGATTTCGTGAAACCGAGCGACAACGTCCTCCTTTTTCCATCCAACGATGCCGACGCGGCCAAAAAACCAAAGAACGACGGGTTCTTCAACACCACTGTGGTCTACGGCCAAGACGACAAAGGGAAGGTCGACCGCAGCATCCTGGTTTTCAAACCCGAATTCAATTACCAATACAATCAGGCCTATAAGCTGGTGGTGAAAGCGGGGCTTCCGGGCGCCGCCCGAAAATTGGAACAGGGTTATGGCGAGCGCACCTTGGAATCCGACTTCACGCTCAACTTCAGAACCCTCAAGTTCCCCAATGTCGCCTCATTCTCCCCTCAAAATGGCGAACAGAATTTTGAATCCGGGACCGTCACTATCGATTTTGATTCCCCAATGTCGAAGGAGTTGGTCCTTTCCCAATTGGAGCTGAGCCCCAAAGTCGATGGGGATCCCGATATCAATATCTACGGAGACGGTCGGCGCGTGGAAATCGGTTTCGCTTTCAAGCCCAGCACTAACTACACCTTCGCTTTTAAAGCCCCATTCAAAGATGTGGCTGGAAACACGGCCCAAAAAGGATTCAAAACCGCTTTCAAGACCGCGCCCTTAAGGCCAAACCTCAATTTACTTATCCGGAACAGCTTCGGCCTATTCACAAAAGGGCTCGATCCAGCCTACCCCGTCCGGATGCTCAATTTGAGCACTCTCGATTTGGAACTTTGCCCCGTCAGCGAATCCGAATTCTTCAGGGTCACCCAGGCCTACCGCTGGTACGATTACCGATGCCCGAATCCCCAGACCGCCCATTTGGATGTGAATGGAAAACTGAATGAGGCTCAGGTCATGAACTTGAATCTGCCCTCGATCTTCAAGCAACAATTCGGCTCCGGCTTTTATTATTTCGAGGTCAGCTCCCCCGATTATTTTGAGCAGGGGTACCAGACCAAAACACCTTACCGATTTTCCCAGACGTTCATGGTGAGCGACACGGCCCTGACTTTAAAACGGTCCGGTCAGGACCTTCTGGTCTGGGCCACCGACCTGGTCACCGGGGAACCGGTAAGCCGGATGGATTTGAAGGTCGTTTCCGAGAACGGAGATGAGTTGATGAGTGGTGTCACCGATGGCAACGGAACCTTCAAGATCACCAAGGACCTCATGGATACCGTTTATGTGATCGGTCGGAAGACCCTTGAAAAGGAAGACCGATGGGCCGTGGCTGCCCAAAATTGGGACGAGGGGATCCAAAATTGGCAATTCAATGCGAATGGCGATTGGATCAGCCTTGATGAGCCCCGAGTTTATCTCTACACGGAACGGCCTCTCTATCGCCCGGGCGACGAGGTGTATTTCAAGGGAATATACCGCCTCGACCATGACGCGGCCCTCAGTTTCCCCAAGGACCGTTCCATCAAGGTGACTCTGGAGGATCCCGAATACAACACCATCGAAACCAAGACTTTGCCTATTTTGGCGGACGGTTCGTTCAATGGAACCCTGAAGCTCAGCGATCAAGCCAAATTGGGACAATTCAATTTGTATGCCGAGCCGGCCGGATTAACCTATTCCGAGGAGACCGGGAAGGGATACGGGGAGCGATTTTATACCCATTTCTTTATTGAGGAATACAAGAAGCCCAAGTTCAAGGTCGAGATGCTAAGCCCGAAATCGGACACGATCCTGGGCGACAAGATCCCTGTCGATATCACGGCCAGCTATTATTTTGGCGGCGCGATCCAAGCCGGGAAAGTCCATTGGTCTCTTATGCGAGACCCTTATTATTTCGATAAATACCAAGGACAGGATTTCTTCTCCTTCGGCGTTTGGGAAATGTTCGATTGTTTTTGGTCGCATTGTGGCACCACGGACAGCAAGATCGTTGCCGAGGGTGATGGTGTTTTGGATGATACTGGCAAGCTGCACCTCGATTTGCCGACTGACCAGGAAGCCACGCCAGGTGTGAGCTACCTTTACACCTTGAACGCCCAGATCCTGAATCAGGACGGGGAGACGGTCACAGGACGTGACACCTATATCGTCCACCAGTCCAGCGTTTATGTAGGCCTCTCGATCAAGAGTTATGTGGTTCAGCCCAAGGAAAGCGCAGTGGTCAAAGTGATCACCGTTTCGGACGATGGCAAACCCGTAGCGGGCAAGTCAGTGACATTGGAGCTCTATCGTGAGGATTGGAACACCGTGAAAAAACAGGGAGTCGATGGCTCGTTTTATGATGAAAGCGTCCGCGACCTCAAATTGATCAATCAAAAAAACGTGACCACGGGAACTGAGCCTGTGGAAGCCACGTTCGACATCTCGCCGGATATGGATGGCGGTCGGTATGTGGTTCGGGGCAAATGCACGGATGGGGGCCGAGAGACGCTTTCCGAAACCAATTTTTATGTTTCCAGTGGCGCATGGGTCTCGTGGGGCGGAACCAACGACAACCGCATGAAACTGGTGGCCGACAAGCCCGAGTATTTTGTGGGTGGCAAAGCCGAGGTTCTCATTCAATCGCCGTTCGGAACCAAGGAGAAGCCAGCGAAGGCGTTGGTGACCTATGAGCGTGGCACTTTGCGCCATTACGAGGTAATCGACCTTGTTTCCAATTCCCAGACGATCGAGGTCCCGATCAAGGAAGACATGGCGCCAAATATCTATGTGACGGTTACCGTGATGAAGGATGCTAGCGATTCATTCAAAGACTATGTCGCCTACGAGGAATGGCATACGCTGAAGAACCGCCAGATCGAATTGAATACTTCCATCGACAAGCTGAAGGGGGAGATTGCCACCTTGAAAAACGATCCCGATCCCAAGGCAGCCAACCGCAACACTATCTTGGCCGGCAAGAAACAGTCCGACCTGGAAAAGGCGGGCGAGGATCTTCTCGCTACCATGGAATCGCTCAAGGCTTATGGCGACCAAGAACCCAAGGCCGTGGATTATTCCCTGGCCAAGCCTGATTTCCGTATGGGAGTCGTAAGTTTGAGAGTGAATCGCCGAGAGCATGAGATCACCATCGAGCTCAAACCCGACAAGCCGGATTACCGCGCAGGTGAGACCGCGACCCTCGAAATCCATACGCGAGACTTCCAGAACCGGCCTATCAAGTCCGCCCTTTCTCTAGCTGTGGTCGATGAAAGCCTGCTTGCCCTCAAGGCCAATGAAAACGGAAACCCGCTCGACTACTTCTTTGGGACCCGCGCGCTCCAAGTGAGCACGTCCACCAACCTGACTTTGCATGTGGATCGGGTGAATGTGGGTGCTGGGAAAGGATCAAAGGGTGGTGACGGCGGATCCGCAGAGGGTTTCGACAAGGAGCGCGGCGATTTCAAGGATACCGCCTATTATAACCCCCTTATCCAGACCGATGAGGGCGGTTACGCCAAGGTTTCCTTCACCGCCCCCGACAACCTGACCACGTGGCAGGCGTTGGCCGTGGCCACGGCCAAGGAGGATATGTTCGGCATGGCCACACAGGATTTTGTGGTGAAGAAACCCCTGTCCCTTTCCCAGATTTTGCCCCGTTTCGT
>PMDG01000054.1:392-15261 GCA_003154375.1 Candidatus Peregrinibacteria bacterium | reverse complement strand
TGGTTCGCACCTCTTCCGTCAAAGTCATTTTTTGAACAGCCACCGCATCCGAAGGCTCACTGTTCACACCTCCAAGCAAATTGGAATTTGAACTGCTCATCAATGCGTATGCGCCAATAGACAGTCCGACCAAGGCGGAGATCGCGATAATGAAAATTGGATTCTTGATAAACTTCATATGAGATCAATGATTATTCGAATTGATAATTTTGGTAAGAATAATTGCGAGATCCTCCATCTCCTTTTCATTCAAGCCCTTGATGACTTTGCCCATCCTGGCAATGACCACTTTTTGCCCTTCAGCAAGCGTTTTGCCACCTTTTTTGGTGAGTTTCAAGCGCACGATTCTGCGGTCTTCCTTGCCATAAATCCTTTCGAGTTCTTCCGCCCCAACAAGACGGTTGGTGATCGCGGTGGCTGAGGGCGAGGTGATATAAAGAAAATTGGCAACCTCCTTCATGGTCGGAGTTCCCTTTTCCGCCACGAAAGCCAAAATTTTCAATTGCGCCATTGAAAACGGGTTTGCCTTCCCATGTCCAGTCATGTGCTCCCTAATGAGCCGGGTGGCGGTGAAGATAAGGGAAATGAGTTTGTTTTCGCTTTGCTCGCTCATAATTTAGATAGTAAAATTATTAGAAGGGCTAAGTATATGGAAAAAGAAAAATTTAGTCAAGTCTTTTTGGGTCCGGATCTGAAGTCTTGCCCATAGAGGGGGATACCCTATCTTATCGAGGCCATGGGGTGCAACTTGAAATCAAATATAACTCAAAAAGCGCCTTCACGAATCAAGCATGATTGGATATTTGTTACGCCTTCGAAGCATCAGGATTTTTTGATTTTTCGTCAATCCGCCGATTATCAAAAAGCTATCCAACCTATTGGATAGCATCTGATATGGCACGGGTACAAGGATTCGAACCCTGACAAACAGTTTTGGAGACTGTTGTGCTACCATTACACCATACCCGTATTTGATCGCGAAAAGCGCAGGGGTAAAATAGTGAGATTTGAGCCAAAAGTCAAACTGAGCAATTGAGTCGGAAGTCCATTTAAAAAGAAAGGCCGGCATTGCCGGCCTTTCTTTTATTTATTAAGTCTGATTTTAGGGTCCTATTTTGTGGTGGCAGCAGGTGTGACTCCTTGGCCAGCTCCCTGATTTTGGCCTTGTCCCTGCCCTTGCACTGCGCCTGGTGCGCCCGCAGGCCGGATTTGGATCATTTTGGAGGTGACGCTGCCATCCGAGTTTGCGGTTCCGTTGACCATGACATTGGCGCCAACCGCAAGATCGTCGGCAGTGCCTGCCACGAATTTGCTGATCTCCGTGGTAGCGGAATAGAACACGATTTTGGATCCGCCATCGCGGAGTTTCAGGGTAACGCTTTGGGCATCCTTGGAAAGGATAGAGCCGTTGAGCACAGAGCTATTGGCTCCGGTTCCGCCAGTCCGGGTTCCTCGGAATCCCGCTCCGTTGCCTTGGGCAGGGGTGGGAGTGGTGCTACCCTTGGCGTATTGGACTCCGCCGTAGAAGGAGAGACCTCCGACCAAAACAGCGGTGGCGATGATTGAAATGTAAAAATTTTTGTTCATAGGGTTGGGGCTTAATGAATTAATGGTTATTCGTATCGCAAGGCTTCGATTGGGTTCAGCTTGGCCGCACGTTGGGCAGGATAGTAGCCGAAAACAATGCCGATGGCTGCCGACACGCTGAAGGCGAGCACGATGGAAAAGGTTGTGACCTGGGTTTGCAGGATGTTGAGATAAGTCACGAAAAAGGCGACCAGCCACCCCAGAAAGATCCCTACCAGCCCGCCGATGAAGGTGAGGGCCATGGCCTCGAACAGGAACTGGCGGCTGATGTCCCAAGGTTTGGCACCGATGGATTTTCGGAGACCAATTTCGCGGGTGCGCTCGGTCACGGTGGTGAGCATCANNAGCATCATGTTCATGATGCCGATGCCACCCACGATGAGCGATATGCCAGCCACGGAACCCAGAAGAATCGTGAGGATTGAGGTTACACTGGTGGCCGTGGCCGCGATGTCGGCCTGGTTCATGGTGCTGAAATCGGCCAAGGCCGCATTAGTGATGTGATGGCGGGCGAGAAGCAGGGTGGTGGTGTCTGCCTGGACTTGGGTGGTCGAGTCAGAGTTTGAGGCCGCGATGCTGATGGTGGTCACATACTGGTCGCCGGTCAGAAAGCGCTGAGCCGTGCTGATGGGGATGAAGATCATGTCATCCTGGCTTCCGAAACCCGAAGCGCCCTTAGATTTAGTGAGGCCAATAATCTTGAATTCGATCTTCTTTATACGGATGGTTTGCCCGATGGCATAGGCGCCGGCTCCGAACAGGTCGTCGCGAACCGTGGGGCCGATGATCGCCACTTTGGCCCCGTTCCGGACATTGGCATCGGTGACGAAGGTCCCGTCATCGATTTCCAGGTTGCGTACGGTGGTGTAGGCGGGGACGGTTCCAACCACTGAGGTGTTGGTGTTCGTTCCTTTGGCGGTGACCTGATATCGGCCTGTGGCCTCAGGAGCCACTCCACTTATGTTGGAGATTTGGTTCATGATGGCATCCGAGTCTTCAATCGTCAGCGATTTAGCCGAGCCACGGCCTGAGCTAACTTGGGTTCCGGGTCCCCGTTGGGCACCAGGGGTAACTTGGACCAAGTTGGCCCCAATCGATTGGATTCGATCAGTGATGGTCTGCTGGGCTCCTTGACCGATGGAGAGCATGGCGATCACTGAACTAATGCCGATTACGATGCCGAGGATTGTCAGCCCCGAGCGCGCCTTGTTGGCGGAAAGGGCGATCATGGTTTCCTCGAGGATATCGATGGTTTTCATAATAGTTGAGGTTTTGGATCTGCGGGATCTGCGGGATTCACGGGATGGGCGGGATATATTATTGGAATTGAGCAATCATGTTTATTAGCTTAATCACTTTAATCACAGTTCAGACACGTTTGATTATTTTCCGCTTGTGTTCGTTGCTATCGGAGAGGATAAGCCCGTCCTTGATGGAGATGATCCGGCTGGCGTGTTGGGCCACATCGTGCTCATGCGTGACAAGGATGATAGTGCGCCCTTGTTCCTCATTAAGTCGTTGGAACGTCGCCAGGACAATTTCTCCTGTTTTGGTATCCAGATTTCCCGTCGGCTCGTCGGCCAGGATCAGTGAGGGGTTGTTCACGAAGGCCCGAGCGATGGCCACACGTTGGATTTGGCCTCCAGAAAGCTGGTTCGATAGGTGGGTGTGGAATTCGGTGTCGAGGCCGGCTGCCTTGAGAGCCTCGGTTGCCCGTTTAAGGCGCTCCTCATGCGGGATTTCGGCGTAGACCAGGGGAAGCATGACATTGCGGAGTACGGTGGTCCGGGGGAGGAGGTTGAAGGACTGGAATACGAACCCGACTTTGTCCCTACGGATGTCGGTCAGTTCCTCATCGGTCAGCTTCGAGACGTCTTTTCCGTCCAGCAAATATTTTCCGCTCGTTGGGGTGTCGAGTGCGCCCAAAATGTGCATGAGGGTCGACTTGCCGGAGCCGGAGGGGCCCATGATGGCGACGAACTCTCCGTCCTTGATGGTGAACGTGACGCCCTTGAGCGCCTGGAACGAAATCTCGCCCTCGCCGGTGTTGTAGGTCTTGGTGACGTTCTGGATTTCGATCATAGGATTTTACTGGATAGGGAAAGTTTAGCCTCCGGGTCGGAATCCGCCACCGCTAACTCCTCGGGTTCCTCCACCTGTCGGGAGGAGGCTCGGGGCGGTCGTGGTGGCGGTCTTGGTCGTGGTGGCGGTGTTCGTCTTGGTCACCACTTGATCGCCTTCGTTGAGGCCAGAAGTAATTTCCGTGAAATTGTCATCGGAAAGCCCTGTTTGGACCGGTTGCCGTCGAGGTGCTGAGGGGAAGGAGACCGCGGCCCCAGCCTGAGTTTGGGGAATTGCTTGGTCAAACATCTCCACATAATAATTGGAGCCTTGGGCCTTTACGGCGGAGTTGGGCACCAAGAGGACATCTTGATGCACATCCGTGATAATCGAGGCGCTTACGCTCATGCCGACTTTCACGCGGTCGTCCTGGGTGTCGAAACCGATTTTCACGTTGTAGGTCACAACCCCCTGCGAGACGGCGCCGATCATATCGATATCCATGACTTGGCCGGCGATCGTCAGGTCCGGGATCGCGTCAAATGTGATCGTGGCCTTGTCGCCCAGTTTGATTTTGGCAATATCCACTTCGTTGAGGGAAATGGTGGCAAGCCTGAGCGAGGTGATGAGGGTGGCCACCGTGGTCCCGGAGGAAAGTGGTTGACCCTTTATTAGTGTGAGGTTGGTCACTATGCCATCGAAAGGGGCGGTGACGGAGTAGTTCTCGAGGTTTGTAATGGCGTCCGTCAGCGAGTTCTGCTTTTGGGTGACCGAAAGCTGGGAAGACTGGACATCTAGGGGGTCTGCGCCTTTGACGAGATTGGCCTGGGATGCCTTTTTCTCCTTGACGTTGGCTTCGGCAGCGACCAGGTCGATAGGCTGGTTTTTTACGAGGGTATCCAAGTCCTGTTGGGCCTTGGTTGCAGCGTCTTGGTTCGATTTGTAGGTGCTTTGGGCATTCTGAAGGCTGGTCAGCATCTGGTTGGTCTGGGTGATGAGCGTTCCCAAATCGGTCTGGTATTGGGTCACCTGGGTCGGGATCGTGTAGTCATGGGTGCTTTGGTAGTTGACCCAATAGTCAAACGCATTCGATTCCTGTTTCAAGGTCGAAGAGGCCGATTTGACCGTGACCAAGGTCGTTTCGATCAAGGCCGCCAATGTCTTGGGGTCGGCGGAACGACTGGTGGATTTGTATTCCGTGAAGTTGGCATCGTAAGCGGCTTTGGAATCCCGATAGGCCTGTTCCGCCAGGTTGATCATCTTGGTGAGGGTCTCGCGAATATTAAAATCAGAGCTCGGGATTTTGTTGATCAGATAGTAGTCGTTGGTGGTTTGTTCCCCAAGCCCAAGGGCCTTTGTGAGGTCATAGCTTTGGAGGATATCATTCATGCTGGTCATGATGTCGGGCAGATCCAAAAAGGCAGCCGAAATAGCGTTGTAGACATCATCATTGGACAGGCCGAGGGAAGTGTTCGCATTATCCAAGGTCACCTTTGCCCGATCCATATCGATGGGTTGGGAAGCTTTGAGCTTGGTCAGGGCAGACTCCGCGTCCGTGATCGCGTTTTTGGCTTGGAGCAGGGTGAGGGCATCGGCCTTCTGGGTCAGCTTGGCGTAAGAGATTTTGGCGCTCTCGAGGTTCATTTTTGCATCCCTGATCGCCTTGTCAGCATCCGTTGTGTCCAGATGAACCAGCAGAGCCCCTGCCTTAACGCTTTGCCCGTTTTTAACGGCGACTGAGGTGATATTCGCCGAGGCATTGGCTTTGACATCGACTTGGCTGAATGCGGAAACCTGTCCTGTGCCGGATACCGAAGAAGTGATCGTCCCTTTCGTGACGGCGGAAAGCACATAGGTGGTCTGGGCTGCGGTACTCGTCAGTTTGCCATAGGTCCAATAGAGGCCGTATAGCAAAATGACCGCAAGGATCGCCGTAGCTATTTTGTGCAGATGAATGAAATTTTTGATCTTCTGGATCATATAAGGTTGATTAATCGGATTGATTCCCTTTTATGGTTGCACGGATGGAAGGTCGACAGGGGGTTGCAGGGGGGTCGGAAACGGTTGCCCCTGGGGTGGCAAAGGCAGGTCGGCTGGGGGCGGGGGCATGACTCGGACGAATTTTGCCACAATTTGACCCGCATCGTTCGGTTCGCCGATTACAACGATCAGATCGTCAGGCTTGAGTTCAGCGAATGAAATTGTACCACGCGCAGAGCGAATTGAGGTCTTTGTATCGACAAGGATAATCTTTTCAACATTGTCCCTTCCTTTCATGGTAATCGTTTGGCCGTCAATTTTTAGGATCTGGCCGACGGTTCCATTCGCATCCATATAGTCTTCCTTTCCAAGCCGACCCATGTCTTGCATGAAGCCTTGGCGTGGACCACCGAAATTGCGATGGTAGTTTTCGCCCCAACGGAACGAATGGCTGGCCTTGCGGAAGCCGACTTCGATGCCAGCCCCGAAAATAAGCAAGAGGACGACCAGGCCCGCGACCGCGCAAACAGCGATCTTGACGGGTTTTGTCTTAATGAAATGGGCGACCTTGTCAGTCGTCACCCCTGGGTGATGCGGGGATGGGTGGGTTTCGTGGGTTTCCATAGATTTACAAATTAGAAATTAAAGTGTTTTTGATCGCAATGAAAACAAACGCGACGTGTCGGTGATCAGGTGAAAGGTCGACTCAAGAAGCAGCAGCACGATGGCCAGGAACAAGGCGAGGCTGAAAACAGGGAGCGATTCCAAAAGAATGAGGGCAAAGCTTTGGCCCGTTGAAAGAATGGCGCCGGTGTCGGAGAAAAGAAGCGACAAATAAGATAGAAAACCGGATTCGGCCATGGAAGCCTGGACCCCATGGAACGCAGGAACAAAGGCGGAAAGAGAAGCGATCAGCCCTATAGCAAAAGCCACACTTCGAATGATCGCAGACCGACGTTCTTTGGCGACAATGAGCCCCATCACCTGACCGATCAGCTCGGCGGGCGGCTCTGGGGTTTCCATGTGGGAGAAAAGTTTTTCGTAATCCTGTCGCATGGGTTTCAGGTTAATATTCCTCTCTTCAAACGCTAATACGCAACCATGGCTTTGTTTGGTGCAATTATCTATCCTCCAGATAGCCCCTAAGGGCGATCAATGCCCTTCGAACCCTGCTTTTGACCGTGTGTAACGGTTCACCCAACACACTGCCTATTTCGTCGAACGTCAGATGGTCTTGGTAATGCAATAACACTGCCATACGGCTTTTAGGCGAAAGTTTTTCCATTGCGCCTTCCAGCCCTCTTTTCAATTGCTTGCGTTCAAAAAGCTCAGGGGGAAGGGGAGTCATATCCTCAAAAGTCTCCTCGATCCAGTTTTTTCCTTCGTCATTTTCGAATTCGGCAAAGGAAGCGGGTTGCTTTTTGCGGAGATGGTCGACGGCCGTGTTTTTCGCGATGGTGAAAATCCAGGCTTTGAAGTTTTTTTCTTGATCAAAGCTTTTCAGTTTTTTCCAAGCTTTCACAAAAGTTTCCTGGACGATGTCCTCGGAATCATGACTTCCTTCCGTCATTCGGTAAACAAAGCCGTAGACGGGTTTTAGATATCGGGTCAGCAAAATCTCAAGGGATTCATTATTCCCAGATAGAGCCTCGGCCACCAGCTGATTGTCAGATTTCTCACCCATAAATTACTTTGGGGATGATACGCCCAGTGACCCACAATTGACAACTGACCACTTACAATTGACGCCGATATTTTGATTACGAATTTTCTGATTTGACAAAAAAATAGTTTACACATAAACTAACCCCCTTCTCATCCTTCCCATGGAAGTTTTAAGCCCCCAATCCATATTCATGCAGATCGTTGTGACGGCCGCAAGGCTCGAGGGAGTTGCGTGCCAGCGTTTTTTTGCTCCATTGGGGCTTTCCTCGACCACCTTCAAGATTCTCCACACCCTTTCCGAACACCCCTCGATGAATCCGACCCAGATCACAAAGACATTCGATTGCACCAAATCCAATCTTACTCAACGCCTGAATCTTTTGGAAAAAAACGGGTTTGTTCTTCGCATCCGTTCTTCAAAAGGCGATGGGCGCACCGTGCGGATCGCCCTCACCGATTCCGGCCAGCGCAAGGTTACGGAAGCGGTTCGAGCCATTCGACAAAGCGGAGCCTTACTAGAAAAGCATTTTTCCGATGTCGAGAAGAAGTCCTGCCACGATTTTCTGAAAAAAGTTAATCAGATCCTTGATCCTTATGAGCACACCTCCCCCTGTCGTCATCGCTAGCCCTTCTATGTGGAAGAAGTGGGTGATCGTTTTTGCGGCGCTCCTGATTGCCGTTATCGTTTTGCTTTCTTTTCCGCGCCATGCGACATCCAGCAAGCCCGCAATTCCAAAGATAACGCGGATTTCCGTGACCGCTCAGACCCTTGGGCAAAGCCGGTCGGTCCGTGAGACCCTCAGCTTTCCGGCACTCATCGTGTCCCAGCAGGAAGCCAAGGTCGTGGCCAAGTCTTCCGGTACCGTCCAGGAGGCCAAGGCCCAGTTGGGGGATTTTGTATCGGAGGGGGACCTCTTGCTCACCATCGACGATTCCTCCGGCAATGCATCCAAGGCAGGACCTGTGAGTCAGGCCAAACTGGTATCCGAGCAGGCAGGGGTCGCTTACCATTTGGCCCAAACCAATTATGAAAACACCTTGGATTCTTCCCAAAAGGACCTTCGGCAGGCGGAGATTTCTCGAGATCAGGCGCAAACCGGAAAGCTAAATACCCAATCCATCACCGATGAAGCCCTCAAGACTGCCCAGCTTGCCGTGGAGCAGGCCCGATTGGCCTTGGAAGATCGAAAGCAGACTGCCACCCAGACCGAAGGCGATACTCGAGTCAACGCTTCGGTGGTCGCGGAAAGCGCCCTCAACGCCAGCCAATCGGTTTTGGCGGGAATCAACAGCATCACCGGTTTTGACGAAAACAATTCAGTTGTGGTTCCGTACGATATCTATTTGGGGTATTACAGTCAGACCAGGATCGACGCAAAGGCCCAATACAAAACGGCGAAAGCCGACTTGGCGGAATTCGACCCCATGCAATTTCCCACCCTTTCCGAGCGGATCCAAAAGACCCTTTTAATCGCCCAGGAAGTCCGAGATTTGGCGGATAGGGTCAAGGAGCTTTTGGACCGCTATACCGTGACAGGGTCTGTTTTGCCTTTGACTTCAGCCACAGGCCCTTCGCTCACCGCTTTCCAGTCGGCGGTTGCCGGCTACCAGACCCAGATCAATGGAGCGATCGCCCAGCTCAATGGGGCTAAGCAGGCATTGGACAACGTGTCTTTGGGGAACCAGACCAGCCTTGATGCCCTTCAGAAGGCTTATGACATGGCGCTCCAGAATTTTGAATCCTTAAAGGCTACCTCAAGCAACCAAATCGATCAGGCCGGGTTCGGTCAGTACCAGGCCGAGAACCAGGTCGAAAACCTGAAAATCAAATTGGATTCCCAGGTCGCCGCAGCCAAGGCCCAAATGGATAGCGCCAAAATCCAATACGAGAATTCCCTGGTCGGCCTGAACAGCCTTTCCGGCAATTACCAAATCGCCGCACCTATCAATGGCGTGGTCACCCGGAAACTATTTTCGATAGGGGATACTGCGGCCCCTGGACAGCTTTTGATGACCGTAAGCCGACCCGATTTGATCAAGATCCAGTTTTTTGTGGACCAAGAGGCCCTTCCTTATATAAAGGCCGACATGGTCGCCCATTTGAAGGTCTCGAATGAAACCGTTGTTGATGCCAAGATCACTTCTGTTTCCACTCGAGCGGATGAGCAGTCCAAGCGCTTCATGGTCGAGGCCGAACCTGCGTCTGGCACCCTGCTTTCACTCGGAACTGTCGCTGATATCACCGTGGATCTTGATTACAAATCCAAGGACCCCTCCCACTTTATGCTTCCCCTTTCTGCGATTGATGTGGGTCAGAATGGCAGCCAGATCACCTTGGCCCAGGATGGAAGGGCCTCAAAGACGGAAGCCGAAATCATCCATATTGTCGGTGAAGCGGCGGAAATTGCCGCACTGGTGCCGACCGACGCCTTGATTATTGTCGATGGGAACCGCCTTGCGCAGGAAGGAGACTTCTTAACAATTTCCAATTTCCAAATAATGACGAATTCAGAATGATGAATGTCAAAATATTGGAAATTCGGAATTATGCATTAAAAATTATTTGGAAATTGGTTATTGGAAATTGAGAATTTATTACGATTTATGTCGTTTTGGAGCAAAATCGCAGGCGCGAAACAGGCCGCAGGGAAATCCTCGGATTCGCTCTATTTGGAGAAACTGAGCTTTAGGCCCGAGTTGCGAAAAAGCTTCCTCAATTTTTTCGTCACGAATTTTCGCGTCGTCATTTTGATGATTCTTCTTTTGACTGGCTGGGGCGTTTATTCTTTCATCAAGTTGCCTGTCGAATCCAGTCCCGAGGTGAAAATCCCGATCGCCGTGGTGGTCACCACGTACCCTGGTGCCTCTCCTTCCGATATCGAGGAGCTTGTCACCAAGAAGATCGAGACCGGGCTTTCGAGCCTCAAGGATGTTAAACAGATCACTTCCAATTCCTCCAATTCCATCTCGGCGATCACGGTCGAGTTTGAGGCTAGCGCAAATCTGGATGATTCCATTCGAAAACTTAGAGACCAAGTGACCACGGTGACCAAGGATCTTCCCACCGACGCAAACGATCCTGTGGTTCGTGAGATCTCGATGGATGACACCCCGATCTTCACTTTTGCATTGGCCGGCCCTTTCGATGGATTCACCCTTCGCAAGCACGCCGAGGATTTGCAGGATGAGCTAGAGAAGATCCCAGGGGTGCGCGAGGTCCAAGTGTCAGGTGGTGACACGGCCGAGTTCGAAGTCGCCTACGATCCAGCCAAGCTGGTCCAATACGGTATTTCCGCGGATCAAGCTAATGGGGTCATCAAAGCCGCCAACTTGGCTATTCCTGCCGGCTCTTTCGAGGGAGACCAATTCGTTTATCCCATTCGAGCGGATGCCCGTTTTTTCGATGCCAAGGCCCTTGCCAACCTTCCGCTTTTCCATACGGATGATGGAGCCTTCGTGATGCTCAAAGACATCGCCCATGTCAGCGAAAAGGCGATCGAGAAAACCCTTTATTCCCGTTTCTCATCCCATGGGAACGTGCCCGAAAGCGCAGTGACAATCTCCATTATCAAGAAAACCGGCGGCTCAATCTTGGAAACGGCCGCGTTGGCCAAGGCCGCGATTGCCGAACAGCTGAAGACCATGCCCCAGGGTTTCCATACCGATGTGACTATCGATTCCTCGGATCGCATCCAGAAAGATTTCCATCAACTGATCCACGATTTCATTCTCACGATTGTACTGGTCTTCAGCGTACTCTTGCTGGTGATCGGGCTCAAGGAGGCATTGGTGGCGGGCCTTGCGGTGCCACTCGTGTTTTTCGCCACATTCGGGGTGATGCTGATGTCCGGGATCAGCCTGAATTTCCTTTCCATGTTTTCGCTCATTCTAGCGCTTGGCTTATTGGTGGATGACGCGATTGTGGTGGTGAGCGCCACCAAGCAGTATCTGAAAACCGGCAAATTCACGCCCGAAGAGGCGGTGCTTTTGGTGCTCAACGATTTCAAGGTCGTTCTCACGACAACCACCCTCACCACGGTGTGGGCTTTTTTGCCACTGCTTTTAGCCTCAGGCATCATTGGCCAATATATCAAATCCATTCCAATCACCGTCTCTGTTACCTTGATCGCTTCCCTCTTGATCGCCTTGGCCATCAATCATCCTTTGGCTGCGGTGCTGGAGCGGATTCGCTTGGGGAAGAAGATGTTTTTCGCAGGGGTCGCGGCCATCCTTATGGCTGGATTGCTAAGCTTGAAGTTGGGTGGTGCCTTCATCCCTGCGATTCTTTTCGCCCCATGTTTGGTTTTGGCCGGATCCATGATCCGCTGGTATCTGCGTGGCGGGAAAAACATTCTTAAAGCCAACCAGGAATTGGTCGAACGCGAATGGCAGGATGACAATCTGATTAAAAAGAAATTGAGGGAGCAGGGGAGTCACGAATCGGCCACATGGCTGGATCGCTTTCTACACGGCATCCTGCATTTTGATCGCATTCTTCCATATTACGAGGCGGTTTTGAGGCGGATTCTTAAAACCAGAAAGTCCCGATTGGCCATTTTGGCATTGGTTTTCGTACTCTTCATCGGCGCCCTTCTCATGCCTGCGACCGGCGTCGTGCCTAGCGAGTTTTTCCCCAAGTCCGATAGTGATGTGGTTTTCGTGAACATTCGCGCCCCAGTCGGGCTCAAGCTCGACGAGACCGACAAGATCGTTTCCGATGTCGAGAAAGTTTTGCTCACGTATCCGGAGATCGATAATTTTTCCACGTTGGTCGGCGTGGGTGCGGCGGGGGGCACCATGTCCGGCTCCGCAGGCTCCGGAAACCCTACGAATTCCGCCGCCATCACGGTTCGCCTGGTGGATAAATCGATGCGCAAACTCCAATCTTTCGAATTCGCGGAGAAAGTCAAAAAGGACCTTTCTTTCATCCAGTCCGCGACCGTGACCGTCTCATCCCAAAGCGGAGGTCCGCCATCCGGCTCGGCGTTCGAAGCCCGAATCCGGGGCGAGGATTTGCAAGTGTTGGACAAGATCGCGCACGACCTGCAGCCCATGCTCGCGTCCATCCCTGGGGTTGCCGATACAGACATCTCGCTCAAGGATTCGCCTGCGGATTACACATTTACCTTGGACCCCAACCGACTCGAATTCTTCGGCCTCAATGCCGCCTCGGTTGGCTCCTTTCTCCGCATGGCCATTTCAGGCACCGAAGTGACCACGGTCCTTCGCGCAGGCAAGGAGACCAAAGTAAACGCCAAGTTGGATTCCGGAAAAATTCCGGATTTGGCCGCGGTGCAGAACCTGCAAATCCTCAACTCCAAAAAACAGCCTGTTTTCCTGAAGGATGTGGCCCAAATCGAATTGAAGCCCTCGGTGGATACTATCACCCGTATCGACCAAAAACGGACAGTTCTCCTTTCAGCAAGCGTCGGTGCCAAGACCCGCCCCAACACTGTGCTTGCCGCTTTCCAAAAGCAATTGGCCAAATCCTATTCCATGCCCGATGGCTATACCATCGTTTATGGAGGTGAGAACGAGACCAATACGGAGTCTGTCCTTTCCATTCTCCGCGCCATGATGATCGCGGCCCTGCTGATCCTTTCCACCTTGGTGATCCAATTCAATTCCTTCAAGAAAGCCCTCATTGTGATCGTGACCATCCCCCTGGCCCTGATCGGCGTGTTCTTCGGGATGGCGATCGCACGAGTGACCCTCAGCTTTGCGGGGCTCATCGGCATCGTGGCGTTGTTCGGCATCGTGGTGAAAAACGCTATCATTTTGGTGGACAAAATCAATCTAAACCTCAAATTCGGCATCCCATTCCAGACTGCGATCGTGGATGCGGGCAAATCCCGCCTTGAGGCTATTGTCATCACTTCGCTATGCACCATTGTGGGAATCCTTCCGGTCACCCTTTCAAATGGCACGTGGATGGCCTTGGGAAGCGCCGTGATCTTCGGGCTCATGGTCTCCTCGTTCCTCACCCTCTTCATCATTCCAGTTTTGTTCATGACTTTTATTCGGGAAGGGGAACGTTTCTGAAATTTACGATTTTCAATTTACAATTTTAAAATTGTTTTGTGATTGAAAAGGTAGTTTTGCAAGTATAAAATATTTCCGATTTGGATGGCGGTCTGATGGAAGCTGCGTAACGTTTACCTCCCTAATCGTTCCCCATGCTTTTCCTTTCGCAATTCCTCAATGTCCCTTTGGTGGACAGCGCGGATACAGTGGTCGGAAAACTCGTCGATTTTGTGGCACGGCCTGGTCCCGATGGGTACCCGCATATCTTAGGTATTGTTTACAAGGATTACGTTTCCAAGGAGCAGAAAACGTTGGATTACGATTCAATTGAGAATTTGGGTGGCGACGAGATCACCCTAAAAACCACAATCCAAAAGGCAATGCCCTTTGAAATTTTGTCGACCGACCTTTGGCTCAAAAAGCATATTTTGGATAAGCAGATCGTGGATTTGGAGGACACGCGTGTAGTCCGAGTCAATGATGTGCGTCTGGGGTCCAGCGATGGCCAACTCCACGTTCTAGGAATCGACATTAGTACTCGCGGGCTTCTTCGCCGTTTAGGATTGGACAAATTCAGGCTCTTTTCATTTTTGCCCCCCTTGTTCATCGAGTGGGGCAAAGTCCAGATGGTGGGCAAATCCCTCAAACTCACCAAGGTCAGTCGTGAGCTGGTCAAGCTTCATCCTGCCGATTTGGCCAACGTCTTGGAAAATTTGAGCCCCCGGCGATCTGGCTCGCTCATTAGTTCTCTTGAACCTGCCATGGCTGCCCAGGTTTTCCAAGAGCTGAAACCTGAGCATAAACGAGATATTTTTAAAACTTTCGACTCCAAACAACTCGAAGGCATCCTGGCCCACTTGCCCGCGGACGAGGTGGTAGACTACCTGCGACTTTTGGCTCGGGATGAGCGTACGAAAATTTTGGGAAATCTCGGCGAGAACAAGAAAAAGACTGTCGAGGAGTTCCTCCATTACGGGGACGACACGGCTGGAGGCTTGATGACCACCGAGTTCATGAAAATCAATCACACCTGGACGGTCGGGGAAACGGTGCAATACATCCGTAAAGTCTCCAATTCCTTCCGCGCGGTCCTCTTCATCTATGTTGTAAACGAAAAAAACCATCTCCTTGGCGTTGTCTCTATCCGAACCCTGCTTATCTCAAACCCCCAGGATCCTATTGAAAAAGTCATGAAGCGCATCAAGTTGCACCAGACCGTAAAGCCTGAAGCGAGCCTTAAAGAAGTTGCCACTTTGATGACCCGGTACAACCTTATGTCCCTTGCCGTATTGGACAATAGCCACAAACTTCTTGGGGCCGTCATGGTGGACGACCTTCTTGGAAGACTCGTCCCCAAAGCCTAACCTTCCCTTTACCAGTAGCTTTTATGATCAAAGAACGACTCAAGCGAATTTGGCCCCAGCTTTTGTTTTTTTTCAGTGTGATCGGACCTGGGATTATAGCCGCCAACGCGGATAATGATGCGGGCGGTATCAGCACCTACTCCATAGTAGGCGCCCATTACGGGACCAAGATGCTGTGGGTGCTTTTT
>PMDG01000054.1:0-362 GCA_003154375.1 Candidatus Peregrinibacteria bacterium | reverse complement strand
ATGGTGCCTCTTTCCGCTTTTGTTGTGTGGATCATCCTTTTCAAGGGATCCTTCAAGGGTACCCAGAAAATTTTCCTGATCTTTTCCGCTTTTTATATCGTCTATATTATTAACGGCTTCGTGATAAAACCCGATTTCGCGGAGGCGACAAAAGCCCTTTTCACCCCTTACATCGAATGGACTCCCGCGTTTCTAGTCACAATGATCGCCTTAATCGGTACCACCATTACCCCTTGGGGTCAGTTTTTCATCCAATCCTACGTTGTGGACAAGGGGCTTGATGTGAAGCACTACAAAACCGAGAAGGCCGAGGTTTTCTTTGGTGCCTTTTTGACCGACATCGTGAGTTTTTTCATCATTAT